>JAYNHP010000007.1:22052-66519 GCA_038108155.1 Flavobacteriales bacterium
TAAATTTTTTTCTATTAACCCATTTTTATTAAGTGGTTTTTCGTCTTCATTATTCCATTGATATTTGAATTCTAAATTTTTAATTTTTGAATTTACAACAGCGTTAATTTTTCTATTATTTATTTTTGAAGACAACCTAACTGGGCTGGATTCAATACCATAATACACATTAAGCTTACTTAAAATAGAGTAGTGGTCTTCAACTCGATTTTGAAAATTTTCAAATTTATCTTTTCTAAATGTCCACAAAACCTCACTCATTGCTAATAACCTAGGAAAGGTTTTTCTGTCTAAATCCTTTTCACTGGGTATTCTTTCTGACCATAGATTGCATTCTCCTCCAATAATTAATTCACTTTCCAAGGAGTCTAATTCAGGTGGAATAGGATTGAAATTATAAACCTTTTCTAAGTCGATACTATTAACACTATAGTCAAAATAGCAATGTGATGTTGGAGACATAATTGTTTTCTTACCTTCTTTTACTGCTTGGATACCGCCAGAAAATCCTCTCCAAGATTGGATGGTTACATTACTATTAATTTTACTTTCAATTATTTCATCCCAACCAATAATACTTTTATTCTTTTTTTCTAAAATTTTGGCAATTCTTTCGATAAAATAACTTTGTAGCTCGTGCTCATCTTTAAGATTTTCTTGTGCCATTCTTTTCTGACATTTTTCACAATTTTCCCATCTAAATTTTGGAGCTTCATCTCCACCTATATGAATTCTTTCATTAGGAAATAGCTCCGTTACTTCTCGAAAAATATCCTCTAAAAATATAAAAACTGAATCGTTGCCAGCACAATAAATGTCTTTGAATACTCCCCATGAATTAGCTACTAAGATTTGTTTCTCTTCGCAAGATAAGAACGGATAGGAAGCTATAGCAGCTTGAGAATGGCCAGGAAGTTCTATTTCTGGAATTACCTCTATATATCTTTCTTTGGCGTATTTTACAATTTCTCTAATTTCTTTTTTGGTGTAAAACCCACCGTATTTTCCTGTTGAATCTTCTCGCCAGGATCCCACAGTATTTAATTTAGGATATTTATCAATTTCTATTCTCCAACCTTGGTCTTCTGTTAGGTGCCAATGTAAAACATTCATTTTGTAAAGAGATAATAAGTCTATGTATTTTTTAATTGTTTTAACAGAGAAGAAATGTCTGCAGCAGTCCATAAGAAATCCCCTGTGTTCAAAGAAGTTTTCGTCTTTTATTTCTAAACAGGGTATTCTTATAGAATTTGAAATACTATCGTTATTCAATGCTATTAACTGAAATAGAGTCTGTAAACCATAAAAAACTCCCCTTTTTCCACCTCTAAGTTCTATAAAATCTTGGTTTATTGACAATTCATAATAAGGAGTGTCTTTATAAATAGTTTCATCAATTTTAATTTCGAAATTTTTAGAATTTGTAGATTTTGAGAAAATTGTTTTTTTAGGGTAATAGTTCTCTATTTGCTCTTTAAACAACTCAAATTCTCTAATATTGAAGTCATTATTAAAATTTATAAACTTGGCTTCAAAGAAATCCTCTTTTAGCTCCACCGTAGATGGCATTGGAATAATAGATAATTTGGGATTAAATGGATTTTTATTGGAGGATGGTTGACATCCGAGTAAAAATAAAACGGCAGTTATTAAATACCATTTATTCCTCCCATTCAAGATCGTATTTGCTGTCAATAAGTTTAGATTCTTGCGCATCTTGATATGCATAATTAAAACCTGAATATAAGCTATATGATCCAATTTCTCCTTTTTTATTCATTGCAATAAATCCAACTTGTATGTCTTTTAAATCTTTATTAGATTTTTTGATTCTTTGAATAGCAATTTTGCAAGCTTCTTGTGGACTTGATCCATTTCTCATTAATTCTACAATAGTATGACTCCCACAAATTTTAATTATTGCTTCTCCCATCCCTGTTGCACAAGCTGCACCAACTTCGTTATCACAATAAACCCCTGCACCAATAATTGGGGAATCACCAACTCTCCCTGCTAATTTATATGCCCATCCACTAGTAGTACATCCTGTAGACAAATTTCCTTTTCCATCCAAAGCTATCATTGCGATAGTATCGTGATTTTCATGATTAATTGCTGGAAGAACATTTTTATTTTCTTTTTTCCATTCTTCCCATTTTTGTTTTGAGCTTTGTGTAATTAGATCCTTATGCTTAAAGTTTTTCTTTATTGCAAATTCATAGGCACCTTTACCACTAAGCATAACATGTGGAGTATCTTCCATTACTTTCCTAGCTACTGAGATTGGATTTTCAATATTTTTCAAATAACTAACAGATCCACAATTAAATTCATCGTCCATTATACAAGCATCTAATGTTACTTCTCCATTAGCATCTGGTAATCCACCAATTCCTACACTAGTATTTTCTATATCAGATTCGGTTATATTTAGACCTTTTTCAATAGCATCTATTCCCACACCGTTGTTTTCTAATATTCCAAAAGCAACTTTATTTGCTTTTAGACCAGAGTTCCATGTTGAAATAACTTTTATATTGTCTTTGGTAATAGGATAAACTATTGATTTTTCTTCAACGCTGTCAACTATTGATTTTTCTTCAACGCTGTCTTTAGTTTTACACCCATCTAGAATAATTGCTGTAGTACCTAAACTACTTAATTTCACGAAATCTCTCCTTTTCATTTCTTTAAATTAGGATAGATTTTCATTCAATTTATTTTTTCTTTAAAATACGTAGTTTTTCGGTGTTGGTTAGGTTAGTGAATTATCAGTTTCATTTGGGAAAATTACTGATGGTTCAAATGTTTTAGCATCTTCAAAATCCATAGTTGCATATGCAATTATTATTACAATATCTCCCTTAGCTACTTTCCTTGCAGCAGGTCCATTTAGTGTAATTTCACCACTTGCTTTTTTGCCTGGAATTACATAAGTCTCAATACGTTCACCATTGTTAATATTAACTACTTGTACTTTTTCACCAGCAATTATATTAGATGCTTCCATGAGATTTCTGTCAATAGTAATACTGCCTATATAGTCTAGTTCAGCTCCTGTAACTTTTACTCGATGTATTTTGGATTTGAGAATTTGAATTTGCATATGCAAATATAAATTTTATAATTCTGATTTTTTTATTTTTAACTAAAAATTGTAGTCTTTATAATCTCTGTTGAATTCCTCATTTTTAATTAATTTGTTAAGGACTAGTTTTGTATAAATATATTTTTCATAAAGTCCTTTTTCGTCATAAACTAATTGATATATTGGAAAGTAGTTTTCTAAATCAACATATAAAACCAACATCTTAAAATAATGATTGGTTATTTTTATTTCTTGATTGTCTAAAAGTTTCTTAGAAATATCTAAACCTGGGTTGAGTTCTTTTATTTTTGCAATATTGATTAATTTATTTTCGCATATTTCAAATAATGTTTCCCCATTTTTTGCGTAATAATTTATTGTTTGGTAATCTCCATACTCAATTCTTATTTTATAACATTTTTTGTCATTCCAGTTAAAAATCCCTTCGTACTTAATTTTTTTTAAAAAATTGTCTTGGAACTTTTCTATGTCAAAGTTTAATATTTTAGAAATTTTACCAAACCCAGCCTCTTTTATGTAATGGTGTCCTCCAGAAAGTAAAATACTGTTCTCAGAACTTAAATATAAACTTACGTATGGGAAAGTGTTTGTATTTAATAATACTTTATTGTCATTTTCTCCCTCTACATACAATATTTCAGCTCCCTTTTTTGGCTTTTCGTTCTTCACATAAATTTTGAATGGATTGTTGCACATCTTAGCGTAAAATTTTCCATCGACAAATTCATTCTTCTCATTTCTTTCACTTCGAAACATTTCAAACTCTAATTGATTATGTGCATCTATTGAGTCAACAACCTTTTTTATTATATCTCTTTTTAATGAATTGTTTTGTGAAAAAAGTATAGAGGAAATAAGAATATAGCTTACTAAGATTATGGATTTTTTTATTTTAAACTTCATGAATAAAGTAGCTGCTTTTGAATCTTACTTGCTTTCCATAAACTCCATTTTTTGCTCTTTTACCTGCGCTTATTACCATTGAAATTTCAGCAGGGCTTTTTAAATTTAGGAGTTTTTTAATTCTTTTGGAGTCTATTCCTTCCATTGGACAACTATCGTATCCGTATGCTCTTAGTGATAGCATGAAATTTTCACAAGCCAACGCAGTGGTTTTATGGGCCCACACTGCCATTCCTTTTTTATTGTATGGTTCTCTTGGTGTTGGTTTTTTTATTCCACGAATTTCCATGGCTATTTTTTTTAAATATCCTCTTATTGAAAATAGCCCTTGTTGGTAAGCCAGTGGCACTATCCTTCCATAATATTTTTTGACTGATTTGGGTGCTTTTTCACCCATTTCTGCTATTAATTCTAACATTCTTTTCTGATTGACTTTCCAGTAATCTGGTCTTGCGACAGCTACTACCAATTCCTGCGCTGTTGCTGCCGCTGGTTGCCCCAAGCAATAGGAAACCAATTTTTGTTTTTTTTCTGGTGATCTAACCCAGTAAAACTCCCATGGTTGTAAATTGGATGAATTTGGGGCCAACAACGCCAATTCTAAACAAGCTTTCATGTCTTTTTCTAAAACAGGTTCGTCGTTGTAGTTTCTTACACTTCTTCTACTTTTTACTGTCTTTATAAAATCTTCTTTTTTTATTTCTTCTGCTTCTTCTGAGTGGCTATTTCTTGTTTCGAAGAGTTCGTTTAGGATCGGTTTTTTATTTTTAACCATTATTTTTTTTTCCAATGTACTAATTCCATATTTATTTATTCTGTTATTTAGAACTTAAATACTTTATGTTCTTCTTTTATATATTCATAAATAATTAAATTAGTTTAAATATTATTTATGGATTTTCTTGTACCAATACTTATTTTACTTTTAGCAGCCTTTGTTTTTTTTAGAACCAGAAAAAGTGACGATACTAGTTCTTTTGAAGAGTCTCTTGAAACGGAGAGAAATAAAATATCAGAGCTAGAACAAAAGCTGGCTGCAAAAGAAGTGGAGATAAGCAATCATCAAAAAAATATTGAAATTGCCAATACCAAAATCAATTCTTTGGAACAGCTTAAGGTAGAAAAAACTCAAATACAAGAGAGATTAAAGCTAATTGAAATTGAAAGGAATAATCTAAAAAATGCGAATACCATACTTATTCAAGAAGAAGAAAATAGAAATATAACTCTTAGAAAATCAATTGAATCTACTAACACTCTACAAGAAAGTCTTGAAAATGAAAAACAAAGAATCAATGACGACAGGGTGAAAGAGGCACAGCAAGAACTAGAAAATCAGAAACAAACTTGGCGAGAACACGAAAAAGATGTTGAAAATCATTTACAATTAATATGTAATAACCATGTTATTAAATATATAAGTCAGGAAGATTTTCCTCATTCAAGAAATAAGCCAGATAATGCCATTGAAATAATGGATCAACTTATTGTTTTTGATGCAAAAAGTCCTGCCAATGACGATTTAAATAATTTTCCAAAGTATATTAAATTACAAACAGAAAGTTTAAAGAAATATGCCAAGCATCAGGATGTAAAAAAAGATTTATTTCTTGTAATTCCATCCAATACACTACACGTTATTAAACAATTCACTTATAATATTGGTGATTACAATGTGTTTATAATAACTAAAGACTCCTTAGAGCCTATTATATTAAGTTTGAAGAAAATAGAAGAGTACGAATTTGTAGATAAATTAAGTCCTGAAGAACGAGATAATGTTTGTAGAATTATAGGGAAATTTGCCCATACCACCAAAAGAAGAATTCAGATAGATCAATTTTTTGCCGAAGAGTTTTTACAAACCTTACAAAAAGCAGGAGCTCAATTGCCTAGAGAAATGTTGGAAAGTGTTATTGATTTTGAAAAAGCGGAAAGATTAAATCCGCCTATGGAAAAAAGGAATAAGCAAATACTAACCAAAGATTTGCAAGAAAAGTCCACTCAAATAAAAAAAGAAATCCAAATAAGAGAAATACCTGAAATTCAAGCAAATATTGAATTTATTGATGAAGCTAATAATGACTAGCCGAAAAGAAAAATAAGCTTAATTGTGAAAAAAAATAAATGAACTAATTCATTTTTTTCAGAATAATAAAAGAAATTTACTTTCAACATAATAAAGCACTTTTTTTGAGGAAATTAAAACGCATACATGCTAGTAAAGAATTAAGTTTCTACTCTATAGAAGGAAAGGTTTTAGATATTCCTTTTTATGAATCTAATGTTTCGGCTGGGTTCCCTTCTCCAGCTGAAGATTTTATGGATTTAGATTTGAATTTACAAGAGTATTTAGTCCAGCATCCTTCTGCTACTTTTTGTGTTAAGGTTACAGGCGATTCTATGCAAAATGCAGGTATTTTTAGTGGCGATGTAATGGTGGTAGATCGAGCTCTAGAACCAAAGAACAAAACCATAGTTTTGGCAGTGCTTGACGGAGAATTTACTGTTAAGAGGATTCATAAAAAGGGAGACTCACTGTACTTGAATCCAGAAAATGAAAATTTCAAACCTATTGAAATTACCGAAGAGATAGATTTTAAAGTTTGGGGAGTAGTAACACACATTATACATAAAGTATGATAGCTTTAGTCGATTGTAATAATTTTTATGCTTCTTGTGAGCGTGTCTTTCAGCCGAAATTAGAAAATAAGCCTATAGTAGTTTTGTCTAATAACGATGGATGTGTTATTGCTAGAAGCAACGAAGCCAAGGCTTTGGGTATAAAAATGGGAGCTCCAGCTTTTAAAATGAAGCCTATTTTCGACTACCATAATGTTCATGTATTTTCTTCTAATTTTGCTTTGTACGGGGATTTGTCTAACAGAGTAATGCAAATACTTTCTCAAGAATCTCCAGCAATTGAAATATATTCTATAGACGAAGCTTTTTTAGATTTAAAGGGAGTAAAAAAATTAAATAAATTTTCTATTGAATTAAGAAAAAAAGTAGGGCAGTGGACAGGAATCCCTGTTTCTATAGGGATCGCACCTACTAAGACTTTGGCCAAGGTAGCTAATCGAATGGCTAAAAAGTATAAGAAAGATGGTGTTTTTTTAATGAAAGAACCAGCTACGATAACTCATATCCTTAAGCATGTTGCGGTAGATGAACTTTGGGGAGTAGGAAGAAAATATTCTAAGTTTTTATCTCAAAGAGGATTTCAAACTGCTTATGACTTAGTAAATGCAAGTGAATCTTGGATCAGAAACAACATGACAGTAAATGGTCTTAGAATGATTAAAGAGCTAAAGGGAATTCCTTGCCTTGCTTTGGAATATGAAACCCAAAGAAAAAAAAATATCTGCACCTCAAGGTCATTTGGAATGGACGTAAAGACACTCCAAGGATTAGAAGCAGCTATAGCTTCCTATGCATCCACATGCGCAATGAAGTTAAGAAAAGAAAAAAGTCTTACTTCCTCCATACTAGTATTTGTTAAAACCAATCCTTTTAAGGAATTAAATAGCCAATACAGCCCTTGTCAAAAAGTTATTTTAGATGTTCCTACCAACGATAGTATGGAAATTACTAGTCAAGCTCTATCGGTGCTGAAAAGGATTTATAAAGATGGATTTAATTATAAAAAAGCAGGGGTTATTGTTGGAGATATTGTTTCGGAGGAATCTAGACAGTTGAGTTTATTTCATACACAGGATATTTTTAAAACAAAAAACATAATGAATGCCATGGATGATATAAACCGAAAAATGGGTAGAAATAAGCTTAGATTGGCTGTCCAAGGTTTTGATAGGAAATGGCGATTAAAACAGGAGAAGCTATCGCCTTGCTACACTACTAGGTTTGAAGATATTTTAGAAGTTAAAATTTGAAATCAATTATTAAATAGCTCAATATTTCCTTTGTAAATAGCCACATTAGATACAGGCCTAGTTAAAGGTTGAATCTGTAGAATAAAATTATAGGTACCTGTTTTTGCTTTAAGTCCAGAAGGCAACCTTCCATCCCAACCTCTTCCGGAAAAGTCACTAAAAATTTCCTGTCCCCACCTATTGAAGATTTGCATGGAAATAAATTCATAAGAGGTACCTGAAACCATAAAAATATCGTTTAACCCATCTTGATTAGGAGTTAATACATTTGGAATAACAATAGAAAAAGGCTCTCTTGGACAAAATTCTGTATCGAGTAAAAAACTGTAAATTCCTGTACAATTATTGGAGTCAGTTCCAGAAACGAAATATTGTCCTGCTAGTGGAGAAATAAATGGTATGCTGTCTTGAATATTATTATTCCATAAATAGTTATCTGCACCAATACCATAAACTAAAATAGTATCGTCTTCACATACAGTGGTATCGCTAAAATTACTGGAAATGTTGGGAGTTGGTAAGAAATTTAAATTCACATTAACAGACGAATCACAACCATTTTGTGCAGTGAAAATATGTTGACCACTAGGGTTAGATATATTATAAATATGAGAGTTGTATATCAAGGAATCGTTACCACAAATTAAAGTATCCAAGTTATAGAAAATATCAGGCAATTCGGTAATGGTAATGTTAACAATAGAATCGCATCCGTTTATGGAATTAAGAATCTCCAATCCGTTTGGATTGTTTCCATTGTAGGTATTGTTGTTAATTAAAACGGATGAACCATTACATATAACAGTATCTAAATTTACATTGTAAGTACTACTTCCAGGATTGATAGTAATAGAAAAATTAGTATCACAGTTTAAAATATTTAAATCATAAATACTTAGATTATAATTACCATCTTTTAAACTACTTATGGTGAAATTATTTGCAGCAATAGCGCTAAAAATGGTTGTCCCATTGGTATCAATATTGTATAAACTTGTACCTAGTAAGTCAATAAAAATTTCCCCATCATTCTCATTCTCACAACTCTCAGAGTTTATGGTAGTTGATATATTTAAATCACAGGACTGACAAGTGAATGAAGCTACAAATTGGCCAGTTTCAGTACCATTTCCATTTATAAAAATATAATATGTAACTCCGTTAACTGTCAAAAATGAATATTCAGAAGTATTACCTATCCCACTATTGTCATCGCACCCCACTACAATTAAGCTGTCACATGTGCCTTGGTAAACGTGAATTTGAGTATCAAAATTTGTTTCAGAATTTGAAGTAGAAGTGGTAAGAGTAGAACCATCTCCAGTAAATTCATACCAGACTCCTTTTCCAGGAATTAGGTTAGAACATGTTGGTGGAGTATTGGTATTGCTTGAGAGTATATTGTTAGAGGTGTCTATGAATCCACAACTTACCGTTTGGGCGTTTCCACAAGAGTCATTATTTAGATTGGTTGCTATCCCAGATTGAGCAAGCCAATAATAATCGCATAAGTCTCCAGAATATCCATCTATATAAATATAATAGTCTTGTCCAATGTTTAGTGGATTGGGAGATGTGGAGGCATCTGGAATGGTAAAAGTTCCAGTACTTTGAAAGATTCCAGCTGGATTATAACATGCAAGTTCCACCATTTGGTCCTCATTATTGCAGTTTCCCTCTAGAATTGCAAATTGAACGCCTTGATCACATCCATTTATTGGATCATAAATTATATTCCAATCCAAAACAATAGTATCGTCAGCTGCTGTAAAAACCAACCATGAATCGTTATTTGAATTGCCACAGAAATTATCTGGTCCGTTAGCGTTTCCACCTGTTGAAACAGAGTATCCACAATTGGTTGAACCATAAAATGGATCCAAAAGATTTAAGCTGGGTGCATTGCATGGCAAATCGCTAGGTGCTGAAATATTAGTGCATGGATTACAAATTGAAAATCCTTGAGAGCTAAAGCAAGTAGAATCAGTAAAATCAGATATTACTACATTAGATATTCCAGATAAACCATTGATCAAATAGGTTCCGTTTTGAACATTGCCAAAATAGACACTATCAAGAGTAGAAATACTTACAGAAGATCCACTACCTGTTGAGGACAAATTAATAGAAACATCATAAGTAGAATTGGGTTGGCATATTTTATTATAAGTTGCAACAGGAGGATTACAAATACTACTTGGCGATCTAAAAATCATTACTTCAGTTGCAATGGAGTTGGAACCACAGTTCTGATCATTAATATGAAGATGTACTTCTCCGCTAAAGGTAGCGGTCCAATTTATGTAAGATGTATTTCCACATCCTATATAATCGTCGTTAAAATCTATGAGAGTACCTGTTTGATCTCTCAAAGTTAGTTCTGTATCGTAACTAGCTTGAACATTTCCATAAATTGCACACGTAGAAAATTGATAATTTTCACCAGAAATTACTCCAATTTTTATGATTTCTCCTGCCCAATTATTGGCTGTTGCTGACCACCACTGATTTAATATTGGTGTTTGAACTGAAGTTGGAAAAAAGTTAGTTCCATTGTTGCATTGAGAATAAATGAATGTAGGAACAGTCGTAATAATTATCACAATTAAATTTTTTTTAATAGTATTTAGATAAACTCCGTTCATAAATCGAATACTTTCTCAATGTTAAAATATTTGTCAAACCATTTCTCTTTAAAAACTAAGAATTCTTTTTGTTTGTTTTGATTATCACTACTAAACTCATTTACATATTTTAGAATTGGTTCGTATTGTTTGGCAGTAAGAATTATATATTTTTTGGAGTAAATATTTAGAAATTTATTTTTTATCTCAGGAATTGAGTCAATGTATTTTTCAATTTTTTTAGCTGCTTCAACACTTGTTTCTGGGTAAACAAGTCGTATATTTTTTTGTTGAATTAAATTTTGGCTCATGGTAGTGTTGATTGCCCAAAAATATAATATAAATAATAGAGCTTTCATTGTTTTAATTGTCTTTGCTTAGTCTAATAATTTATAAAAATAAATGTTATTAATTGATTTTTAGATAAATTTTTAGAGTAAAACCTATTGTTGAAAATTATTTTAAAAACTTCTGAAAATAATTGTATAGAAGTTAAAAGTTTCTAATTATTTTAGAATCAAATATTAAAAAAATGGAAGCAAATTCAAATCTAAATAATGAAATAGAATCTTTAAAGTCTAAACTAACTGGTAACATGTTGGAAGATATGGAAATAAGAGATCAAATCCATAATTTAGAAATGAAGAAGAATGGTGTTAAGCCAGAAGATTCCCATTTTGACTGTATAGGTTGTGGTTCTTAAACTATCCTTTTAAGATTTAAATTTTATTTATCCTCATTAACTTAAAGAAAAATTGTGTAGGTGACTTCATGTATTCAACTTTATTTGGTGAAACCCTTCTAAGTTTTGGGTTCATTTCTTTATTTTTTTTGAACCTTTTGCAACATTTTTTGACCTTTTTTCGATATTGGTATTTGTTTTTTAAGCTTTAAATTTATTTTCAATAGAGGTTTCATTGTTTACTGTGGCACGGTACACTTTAAATTCGGCTTTTTGAACTCCCATTGTTATGTAGCCTGTCCCTAACTCTTTTTTGATTATTACAGTAAATAGAATTAACAGTTTCCAACGAAAATGGGTATTTGTCCCATATAGAATCCGAGAATGCTGAAAACTTTCTTATATTAAACAATTAAAATTTTAAAAAAAATTTATGGAATGGTATATTAAAGTAATAAAACAATTTAATGATTTTAAGACAAGAGCAAGGAGAAAAGAATACTGGATGTTTACTTTATTTTCAATTATTATTAGCGGAATACTAACTTTAATTGACACTAATTTAGGAACAGAAGTCAATAATGGAACTGGATTGTTTAGTGGTATTTATTCGCTTCTAGTTTTGGTTCCTAGTCTTGCAGTTCAAGTTAGAAGACTACACGACGTAGGCAAAAGTGGATGGATGCTGTTAGTAGCTTTAATTCCCTTAATCGGAGCTATTTGGTTGTTGATTCTTTTTTGTAAAGAGGGTCAGCAACAAGAAAATAAGTGGGGGTCTAACCCAAAAGAAATTTAAACACTATGGTTAATGTACAACCAATCTCTACTTGTTTTGTAAAACGAAGTAAATTTTTCATTAGGTATTTCTAGTAGTTACTTTCCAATACAAAAATTAGCAAATATATTACCCAATAACTCATCACTAGAAATATCTCCTGTAATTGTTCCAATATAGTATAGTACCTGTCTAATATCCATAGCAATTAAGTCTCCAGGTATTTTTTCTGAAAGCCCTTTTTCTACTTTAATTAATTCATTATAAGCTTGTTCTAAAGCTTCAAAATGTCGCATGTTACTAATTATTACACTTTCGTTATGGATGTTATTTCTTTGAAATAATTCAAAAATACTTTCTTTTATTTCCAATGTGTTTGGAGTAGTTTTTAAAGAAACTGTTAAATGATCTATTGGAATATCTTTAGAGCTTTTTACCAAGTCTATCTTATTGGCAATTACCAAACAAGGAACCTTATTTTCAACATATTTCCTTAAATCTTCATCGACCTCTTTCTGAGTTGTTGAACAGCAGTCATAAATATAAATAACTAAGGAAGATTGATTGATTTTTTCTAAGGTTTTAGCAACTCCAATTTTTTCAATTTCATCTTCTGTATTTCTAATACCAGCTGTATCCACTAGTCTGAAGTCTATGCCATTAATAGTAATTATTTCTTCTATAGTATCTCTTGTAGTTCCAGCAATGGAGGAAACAATAGCTCTATTTTCATTTAGAATGTTATTAAGTAAAGTAGATTTTCCTGCATTGGGTCTACCAGCAATTACTGTACTAACACCATTTTTAATAGCATTTCCATACTGGAAAGATTTCTTTAGTTGGGCTATATGAATTATTAAACTTTGAATTAATTCATTTAAATATTTTCTGTCTGCAAACTCTACATCTTCTTCAGAAAAATCTAGTTCCAGCTCAATGAGCGAAGCAAATTCAATTAGTTTATTTCTTAAGATTTTTAGCTCAGATGAAATCCCTCCTTTTAATTGTTTTATGGCAATTTCGTGAGCAGCACTAGATTTAGAATTGATTAAATCTGCAATTGCTTCAGTCTGACTTAAATCTAATTTACCATTTAAAAAAGCACGTTTAGAAAATTCTCCCGGTAAAGCCAGTCTTGCTCCATTATTAATTAATAATTCAATTATTTTTTGTTGTATAAATGTAGATCCATGACAATTTATTTCAACCGTATTTTCACCTGTAAACGAATGAGGATTTTTAAAAACAGTAACTATTACATCATCTATTATTTGCTTTTTTTCGAAAATTTTTCCGTAAAGAACTTGATAACCATTATTATCTTTAAGAGGTTTAGAAAATATTTTTTCTACTATGGAAAATGAATCAGGTCCAGAAATTCGGATTAATGAAACTCCTCCAATTCCTGGTGGACTTGAAATAGCACAAATACTTTCAGATTTATACAAATCATTACTCATTGTACAAATATATGTAGCTTTTTATCGTATTTTATATATAAACCACTAATTTTAAAATATGAAAGTATTCTTGTCTTTAATCTCTTTATTTCTATGTGGTTATATTCATAGTCAAGAGGAGCCAAAGTTTAGTGTCAGGGGAGGGCAAAAGACTAGAGACCTAGGGTACGTTTCTAAACGTAAAGCCTTGGACTGTAACAAGGACTTGGAGTGGTCACCTGGAACTACTATTGTGTTTCATAAAAAGTCTGGAAAACCATATACTGGCACCTGTGTTTCTTATTACGATAATAGAAAACTAGAAAGAAAAACAAACTTTATTTTAGGTAAGGAAAATGGCGAATGCTTTACCTACTATAAAAGTGGAGAGGTCAAGGTAAAATCAATTTATGTAGAAGGTATAGAAAACGGAACTTGGGGATATTGGTATGAAAATGGTCAAGTAGCTTGGGGAAATACCTATGATATGGGAAGTAGAGAAGGAGAATGGTTGTATTTTCATGAAAATGGCAAACCTTCCAAATCATTGTCTTACAAAGATAATTTGTTAGATGGGACTCAAAGCTATTATTACGACGACGGTAAACCAAAGAAAATCATTAACTACAAAGAAGGAAAGTTCCATGGATCATACACTACTTTTTATCCTGACAGTGTACTTAAAATGTCCAAGTTTTACAAAAATGGTGTTGTCGATGGTGACGATTTTTACTATCACGAAAATGGTCAAAAATCTTTTGAGAAACATTGGGATGAGGGTGTTCAAACCGGTAGATGGGAATATTATTATAAAAATGGGCAATTAAAAACATTAGGAGAATGGAAAGAAGGTCTTAAAGATGGAAAGTGGGAACATTACCTTGAAAATGGCAATAAGACTGATTTTGGCTTATTTAGTAAAGGAAATTTATGGATGGTTTTAGAATACGATAGATTTGGAGTTGTTAAAGACCATGAAGAAGAAATTAAGTTTAACCAGATGCTTAAGAACAAATCTTCCATTGAAGCAAGTCAGACAAGAAAAGGAAGAAGAAAATTAAGAAGAAAATTAAGAAAAGAAAAGGCAAAACTAAAAAAGAAAGAACAAGAAAGTGAGAAAGTTGAAGATGGAAAATAAAGTAAATAAGCTCCCTTTAATGGAATTATTTAATACTTTACAAGGAGAAGGATTTCATACAGGAAAACCTGCTACTTTTATTCGTTTGGCTGGTTGTGATGTAGGTTGTTTTTGGTGTGATGTAAAAGAAAGTTGGGATTCGGAATTGCACCCGAGTTTTTCTGTAGAAAATATTGTAAGCAAAGCTCTAAAATACAAAGCAAAGTTTGCTGTTATAACTGGTGGAGAACCTACCTTACATAATATAAATGGTCTGGTAGATCAACTCAAAGAAAAAAACTTTTATACCGCTATTGAAACAGCAGGAACCAATCCTCTTCCCAACAATATTGATTGGGTTTGTTTTAGCCCCAAAAAATTTAAAGATCCAATTCCTCAAATTTATCAATTTGCAGATGAACTTAAAGTAATTATTTTTCAAAAAAGTGATTTGAATTGGGCTCTAGAACATGAAAAAAAAATAACAAATAAAAATTGCAATTTGTATATTCAACCAGAATGGTCAAAAAAAGATAGGAACCTTCCATTTATTCTTTCATTTTTGGAAGAAAATCCTAGATGGAGATTATCTATACAGTCCCACAAATATTTAAATATATCCTAGATTATGAACAGATTACTATTGTTTGTTATTTCATTTTTTTTATTGAATCCCTTTTATGGTCAAAGTGCACTTTATTCTTCTTACAATAAGAAAGCAATTAAGCTTTACGAAAAAGCAATAGAATGTTATCAAGATATTAGTCCTTTTAGTGGAAGAGGAAATCTAAAAGGAGCAGAAGAATATCTTTTAAAATCATTGGCCAAAGATTCTACATTTTCAGAAGCATATATATTATTGTCACAAGTTAAAGTCAAAATGGGAGATATTAACTCTGCTATTTTTTACAAAGAAAAAATGATGACTGCAAATCCTATAATTCCTTTAGTGGAATATTTTTATTTAGCAGGTTTGCACATGGCCATAGGTAGTTATGAAAAATGTCTAAAAAATGCTGTGAGATACAAGAATTCTCCATTGGCTGATAAAAGATATATTGTAAGAATTGATAAAATGATTGAGAATTGTGAATTTGCAATAGAAGCTATAAAAAATCCAGTAGATTTTGATCCTATAAATTTAGGAAGCTCCATAAATTCAGAATTACCAGAATATTTTCCTTCAATCACTGCTGATGATTCTACTTTTTTATTTACAAGAAGAGTAAATGATTTGTCAGCACCAGGGGGAAGACAAGAAGAAATTTTTGTTTCTAAGAAAACACCAAATAACAATTGGTCTAATAGTTCATTAGTTAGCAATGCCATAAATAGTAAGTATAATGAAGGTGCTCCAACTTTCAGCCCAGATGGTCAATATATTATTTTTGTTGGATGTGAAACAGGTGCGAAAGGAGACTACGAATATGGAGATGATAGAAAAGGATATGGAAGTTGTGATTTATTTTACAGCCAAAATAATGGGACAAACTGGTCAAAACCAGTCAATCTAGGATCAAAAATTAATACCAAACATTGGGAAACTCAACCATCTTTCTCTTCAGATGGTAAGACTCTTTATTTTATAAGAGGCATGACTTACGACCGACAAAGAAGAAATCCCGATAATCAAGATATTTACGTAACTACCATTAGCGAGGACGGACAATGGACTAAGCCTGAAAAGCTACCTCCAAATATTAATTCGCCACATCGTGAGGAGTCTGTACAAATTCATCCTGATGGAAAAACTCTATATTTTTCAAGTAATGGTCATCCTGGAATGGGAGGTATGGATTTATACATGTCAAGAAAATTAGATGATAATACTTGGTCTGACCCTATAAATTTAGGTTATCCATTGAATACTTTTAAAAACGACATTTCTATATTAATTTCTCCAAAAGGGGATAAGGGCTATTTTTCGTCAGATAGAGAAGGTGGTTATGGAGATTTGGATTTATATAGTTTTAACGTTGACAAAAAGTTTAAACCTCTCCCGATTACATTTATAAAAGGAAAAATAATAGATGCAGAAAGTAAATTACCATTGTTTGCTTTTTTTCAATTAACAGATCTTAAAAAAGGAAATATAATTTCTCAAATGCAATCCAAACTTGAAAATGGAGAATTTTTAATTACTGTACCAAAAAATATTGATTTTGCTTTGCATGCTGAGAAAGAAGGTTATATGTTTTATTCAAGAAATATTTATAGAGATAGTTTGAGTCTTTCAAAGGACGGCTTTTTAATAATTGAATTAGAAAAAGTAAAACCAGGAACTTTTATTTTAGAAAATATTTTCTTTGAAAAGAGTAAGTCTAGTCTAAAAAAATCTTCTTTAGTTGAGCTTAATAAAGTTTTAAAATTAATGCAAATTAATCCAGATTTGAAGATTCAAATAAGTGGTCATACCGATAGTGATGGCGACGATGATTTTAACTTAGAATTATCTATTAATAGAGCAAAATCCGTAGTAAATTGGTTGATAGAAAATAGTATTGATAAAAATCGACTTTCATTTAAAGGTTATGGAGAAACAAGACCCATAGAAGAAAATAATTCTATTGCCAATAAAGCCAAGAATAGAAGAACTGAACTTACTATCATTGAATAATGTTAAATTTATCTATTAAATGGTTTTAGACTTTATTAAAAATTCAATTAAAAAAACTTTTCCCATTACTCATAATATGCGTTATGATGTTCAGACGTTTAAAATAATGAAAATTGTTTTGGAAAATGAATCAACTTTTATAGATGTTGGTTGTCACAAGGGCGAAGTAATGGACCAAGCTCTGAAGCTTGCTCCAAATGGAAGACATTTTGCATATGAACCTATCCCATATCTATACGAAGAATTAAAAATAAAATATAAAGATAATTGTGTTGTAAAAAACTATGCTATTTCTAATAATTCGGGAAACTCTAATTTTCATCACGTAGTTTCCAATCCTGCATATAGTGGTATAAAAAAGAGATCTTATCCTAAAGAAGAAAAGATAAGTAAGATTAAAATTAAGACTACAACTTTAGACGATCAGCTAATCAACGAGAATAGAGTTGACTTGATAAAAATAGATGTTGAAGGTGGAGAATTTGGCGTGTTAAGAGGAGCAGAAAAAGTTATAGAAAAATTTCATCCTGTTATTATTTTTGAGCACGGACTAGGAGCCTCTGAATACTACAACACAAGTTCAGAAGATATTTTTGATTTTTTTGAAAATTCCCAATATTTTCTTTTCACTTTAAAAGGATTTATTAGTGAATCACCCCCTTTGTCAAAAGACAAATTCAATGATCTTTACCACAGAAATAAAGAATATTACTTTCTTGCAATGTTTAAAGTTTGATAATTTTAAAGTACTCTTTATTTAAATCTTGCTGTACTTCAAGTAGATAAATTCCAGTTTTAATATGTTCCAAGCTGTGTTTGAAACTATTGTAGGTGTATTTTTCTACTAATTCCCCGCTTAAATTAAATATTGAAATTTCACTTCCGGATTTAATGTTTGTAAATTCTATAAAATCTTTGGTAGGGTTGGGATAAACTTCAGCACTTTTAAAATTTATTTCACTATTGCTAAGTAAGAGGTTGTTGTCATAATTACTGTCCCATAAGCCATTATTAGTTTTGGATATGAATATATCTGTAACTCCATTATTGGTTTCTTGGGTATTGCCAATTGCTACAAACCCATTGCTATATTGAAGGGTGTCCAAACCTTTTACAATATCATTTATATTCCCATTAATATTGGAAGTTCCTGGCTGAACCCATTGGTTATTTAACTCAGCATAATAAATTTTATTATTTGAAAATTGGTGAATATTCGAAATTAGATAATAGTTGTTGGAACTAGGTTTCTTGATAACCTCTACGCAGGATTGTTCGTTCTGAGAGTAATAATTGAAATTTGCATAAAAAAGCTGATTTCCTAATGTGTCTACCCCCCCAACTAAATAATAAGTTTTTGGTATAATATTGGTTGGTTGCATTGGTTGAATACTTCCACAAAAAATAATTTTATTTCCTATTTTGGTGATTGACTTTCCATTGCTTAGAATGCTGTCACTATAAAAATTCCATAAAGTATCTCCATTTTCTTTACAGCCAGTAATCCATAAGGTAGGGTCGAGATTGAAGTTGTAACTACTTCCAATACAAAACAATTTACCATCTTCAGATTGAATAATATCTTCCAACTTGTCTTCCAAGTTACCCCCATATGTTTTCATCCATAGTGAGTCCCCAAGAGAATTAATTTTAAGAACAAACCCATCTCCATTTATACTTCCATAGTTGTAGGTCTGTCCAACTACATAAAAATTATTAGGATCGACTGTAGATTTAATTATTTTATTCCCAAAATCCCAATCTGCTCCGCCATATCTTCTAGACCATTCTAAATTCCCATTTTTATCCATCTTAATAATAAAAACATCATAATTTAAATTTTGACTATTGGAGTACCCACATGCTATAAAACCAGAGTCAGCAGTTTCAACAATACTTTTGCCATAATCAATATTTTGCCCACCAAATGTTTTATGCCATATTACTTCCCCAATATTGTTAGTTTTTATTACATATAGGTCTGTTAATCCATTGCCATAACTTTCAGTTGCTCCAATTGCTGCAAATCCACTGTCCACACAAGAAATTATATTTTCTCCATAGTCATTTCCATTTCCACCATAAGATTGGAAGAAGGTACTTTGACCATTTGCATTTAAAAAACAAAGTATTAAAAAGAATATAGAAATATTTATTTTCATCTTATTTTCCAATTCAAATTTAAAACTATTCCGAAAGATCTTCCTAAAGAAGGTATTAACCCTATACAATTTTGAAGAACGATTTGAGCATTTACTTTTTCAGTATGATAGGAGGTGTTTATTCCCCATTGAAACTTATTGTATCCACCGTAACTTAAATTAGATCCATAATTTAATTTCTTGTCATTTCTAAAAATAAATCCAAAGTAGGATTTAGGTAAATATTGTGAATTGTTTCTATAAAATACACCTGCAAATAGTTCTAAATTATTTAATGATTTTACAACATTGAATTTAACTTCAAATGGAGTTGTAGAGATAATTCTATTAGTAGAACTATCTGGTTGAAATGATGTAGAAATTTCATTATTGAAATTGGAAATATTAGTTATTTGATCAAATGAAAATCCAGCATATGTAAATGATGTGTCGAAGTTAATAGTTTCAACATTACTGTGAAGAAGCATCACCCCAAAATTTTTCAACTCTATTTCATACTCTAAATTGGTGGTTTTAAATTCATTTTTTAATTTAAAATTTAATCCAAGACTATTTCCATTTTTTAGAAAAGTATTATTGTTGTTTCTAACAAAAGAAATATTTGGATTTATAACTACATTCCAATTGTAGTAATTGTTGAAATTAATTAAATCATTTTCTCCAAAACACCCATTGTATTCTTGAAGAATATTACCAATCACTAACCCAAAAGAAAAATTTTCATAAAACTTTCCCAAATTAATTAGTTGGTGATTTCTAAAATGAAAATTTGTATTTCCTATAGAAATTTGTTGATTCAAGTCTTTATTCCCCCTAAAAATCAAATCGTATAATCCTTGTTGGTATTTTCCAGCAGTACTAATTTTATTTTGTATAGAAAAATACCATCCATTTAGTTCATCATTTTCATTGTATATATTGACTCCAAAGTTCATATCTGTTTCAAAACCTGACCTTTGATTTTTAGCAATTGAAAAAGAATTTCCTTTTTCACTTTCATTAATAAATCCGCCAAAGTATATTTTATTGAAAAAATTCACTGGTAAATGAGTGGAGCCAACAGAACTATAAAATGAACTAATTAGTTCAGCTTTGGCTGTTTTTTTGGAAATAGAATCTCTGTTTAAAGAATAACAATTAAGCTGAGTTATTATTAAAAATAAAATAGTTAGATATTTCAATTCAAGTTAATTTTTGAATTTACATCCATATTTATACTATAATAAAGGTTCTGATTTCCAAGAATTGGAAAATAGTTTGTAGAATCAGGACTAGAAATAATTAGTTCTAATATTATTTTATTGTCATTTTGAAATTCAATTAGTAAATCATTTTCCAAATCCAGTTCATTTACTGTTTTTATTGCTTGAGTTAAGTTCCCTAAATTATCAACTTGACAATGATTGATACAAATAGGGGAAGAGTTAATATTTTCTCCTGACATAAGTTTTAAATTAGCACAACATTTCCAAGGGAATTCATTGGTAAAATCTAATTTTATTAAGGCATCGCTAACAACTATGTTTTTTGGTAGTTGATAATTTAAAGTATCTATAAATACAATAGAATCTAGATTTTGTTTCAAAGGAATATCTACTGAAATATCTAAAGAAAGTGGATGTTGTTGAAATATAAAGTCATTGTAACCAGATTGATTCCCCATTGGGTTTGTGATTAGTTGGTAGTCGATATTAATTTGTTCTGGAAACATAGATATTAATTGGGGAAGATTAGAGTTGCTATTATTGAAATTTATATTCAACATACTATATTGAAAATCGTATCCTAGGTCTAAAGCTCTATTAATATTCATATTTTGATTTAACGATAGATGGTCTAAAGCTTGAAATTGGTTTTCTTTTTTAAACTCAATTTTATTTAATTTTAATTGAGCATCTATACCAATTCCGTTTTTAATTAATAGTTCAAATTCAGAGTCATTTATTTCAAAGTTTTTTGAATTTAAATTTTCCATGAATGGAATTTTAATTTCAGTAGTATCTACAATATCTTCACTACCTAAATAACCTAATGCAGAAGCAATTTTTATGGAAGATATTTCAAATTTAATTGCAATATAATCGTTGTTTTGAAAAACTAAATCTTGGAGATTTTCAGAAGATATTCCAATTGTAAATAGAGTTGAAATATGATTAAATGCAGTACCATTTTTAGTTAAATCAAATTTAAAACCATCCAAGTTTAATTTTCCTGTGGACACTCCTTGAGAAATTGGTGTTGATATAAGTGCGTTAAAATTATTACCAACTGGATTAAAAGCACCTAATAGAGATAAGTTAATATCTATTTTTCCATCAATACTACTTTCAACAGTATAATCAAAAATTAAAGAGTCAAAATGTAATTCTTTTAGTTGGGTAGAATTAAAATTAAAAAAATGACTTTCTGTAAACTGATAGGGAATTTGAAATCCTGGTGAAAATTGTATGCCCGAAAGTATGCTAGGAATTTTTATGCTGTCTGTAAAATCTAATTGAATACTTTGGTCAATAATATCCATCCCCAATTTATATATTTCAAATGTATCTTTAAAAGATAAATAGGTTTCATCATCGCTTAAATAAAGTTTATCCTGATTTATAAAGGTATTTAGATTTAATGTATCTGAAGATATTGGCAACTTATAAAATGTATTCCAAGAAACTGAATTTCTGTTTTTTTTACAGCTGGAAAAGATGATTGTTACTATTAAAATGAAATATATATTTTTCACGAAATAAAATTAGTCAATTCAAGTTATTAGATTTTTATTTTAACCATTAGTATTTTCCCTTCCATATTTTCTCTATTAGCTTTTCATATTCTGTTTCTCTTTTATTCTGCTTTGGTTTATAAATGGACGTTCCTTTTAATTCATCTGGAAGAAATTCTTGCAAGTGGAGTTTGTCTAAATTATCATGACTATATAAATAGTCTTTTCCATAATCCAATTCTTCCATAAGTTTAGTAGGTGCGTTTCTTAGCGATAAAGGAACACTAGCATCTCCTTTTTCTCTAACTATGGATTGGGCTTTATTTATTGCTAAGTATGCGGAATTACTTTTGGGAGAAAGAGATAAATAAATTGCACATTGGGATAAAACAATTCTCCCTTCAGGCCATCCAATCTTTTGAAGAGCATCAAAACAATTGTTTGCCATTACCAATGCTGTGGGGTTAGCTAAGCCAATATCCTCAGCAGCAGAAATAATTAATCTTCTAGCAATAAATTTAGGATCTTCATTTCCTTCCACCATCCTTGCCAGCCAATAAACTGCTGCATTAGGATCACTTCCACGAATTGATTTAATGAAAGCAGATATAATATCATAGTGCATTTCCCCTTTTTTATCATATTGAGCTATATTTTGTTGAATAGATTGTTGCACTAGTTCATTGGTTATTTCAACTGTATTTTCATCTAGATTTAAGACCACTAACTCAAAAGCGTTTAGTAATTTTCTCGCATCACCACCAGAAATTCTAAGAAGAGCTTCAGTTTCTTTAAGAACTGGTTTTTTCTTTTCAATTACTGAATCCAACAGCGCCAGATTCAAAAACTTCAACAAATCTTCTTTGCTGTGATTTTTTAATACAAATATTTGAGATCTTGACCTTAATGCTGGAATGACTTCAAAAGATGGATTTTCTGTAGTAGCTCCAATTAAAGTAATTTGCCCTTTTTCTACAGCAGAGAGCAGAGCGTCTTGTTGAGATTTGCTAAATCTGTGAATTTCATCTATAAATAGTAGTGCATTTCCTTTTCCAAATATCCCTTGATTTTTCACATTATTGATGATATTTCTAATGTCTTTTACACCTGAACTAATAGCAGATAAAGAATAAAAGGGTCTATCCAGTTCATTAGCTATAATTTCAGCTAATGTAGTTTTTCCAACACCTGGAGGTCCCCATAAAATCATGGAGGGAACAGCACCATTAGTTATAGCTTTCTTAATTGGTCCATTTGGACCAATTAAATGACTTTGGCCAACAAAATTTTCAAAATCTTTAGGTCTAATTCTTTCTGCAAGTGGTATAAGAGGAACTTCCAATTTTTTTAATTATAAATATAATTCAATTTTAATGGTCGAGTGTTTATAAATTATCCAATTTTTCCAACTTCATGTTTTAATTTATTAGATTTTTAGATAAAATTTTTTAATGCATTTTCATTTTATAGCTATTGGAGGTAGTGCTATGCATAATTTAGCAATTGCACTTTTTTTAAAGGGAGAATTGGTGACAGGTTCTGACGATGAGATTTTTAGTCCATCCAAAGAAAGATTAGAAAAATATGGGCTATTACCAGATAAAATTGGCTGGAACCCAGCAATTATAAATGACAAGATAGATACCATAATTCTTGGAATGCATGCTAGAATTGATAATCCAGAATTGTTGAAAGCCAAAGAACTCCAAATTCCAGTTTTTTCTTATCCTGAATTTATTTATGAGCAAACTAAAAATCAGCTTAGAGTTGTTATTGGTGGTAGCCATGGGAAGACTTCAATTACTAGTATGATTCTTCATGTTTTGAATAAAAACAATATAGACCATAACTATATGGTTGGAGCCCAACTAGAGGGATTTGATTGTATGGTTAAATTATCTAACTCTTCTAAAATAGCAATTATTGAAGGTGATGAATACCTGTCTTCTCCAATTGATAGAAGGCCAAAATTTCATCTTTATAGACCAAATATTGCTGTAATAAGTGGGATCATATAATTGTTTTTCCAACATTTGAAAACTACATAAAACAGTTTCATATTTTTGCTGAGAGTATCCAAGACAACGGTGCATTAATTTATTGCCAAGAAGATGAAAATCTAAATAATATGGTTAATTCAAATAACTATTTATGCCAATTAATTCCCTACAGCACCCATAATCATATCATAGAAAAATCCAATACTTTATTAATAGATGATGAAAACAACAGACATTCAATAGAAATTTTTGGAGTTCATAATCTTCAAAATTTAAAAGCTGCTCAGTTAGTATGTGAGAAAATTGGAATTGATAAAATAAACTTTTATCAATCTGTGTCCGATTTTAAAGGCGCATCTAAAAGAATGGAATTGGTAAAGGCCAATGATCACTCTGCATTTTATAAAGATTTTGCGCATTCACCATCTAAATTAAAGGCAACAACCAACGCATTAAAAAATCAATTTCCAGAAAGAAAATTAGTAGCCTGCATGGAACTACATACTTTTAGTAGTTTGAACGCAGAGTTTCTAAAATTATATTCTAAAAGTATGCTTGCAGCAGATCTAGCATATGTTTATTACAATATTGAAACAATCAAGCATAAAAGACTTGACAGTATTACAGAGCAAGACGTTTATAATGCTTTTGGAACTCCTAACGTTAAAGTTTTTACTTCATCTGAGGATTTACAATATCAGTTGTATTCAGAAAACTGGAATAATTCTAATCTTTTAATGATGAGTAGTGGTAATTTTGACGGTTTGGATTTTGATAGTATAGCCGATAAGATAATTTAAGTTTTATTTTGAAATAAATTAGTTAAAAGACTTATTAGTAAGGTAGATATCATTCCTAAAAATAAAAATGAGAACAAACTAATTGGAAATACTTTACTTGGTTTTAATATGTCTTTGATGTTTTCTTGCTGCATTTCTAATAGATCTTGTGCAGATTTCCCATTGTAAAAGTCTGGATTTGAATCTATATTCAATTTTGCTTGTCGTAAAGTTTCAGGATTTTCCGATAGTTCTATTAGTGATTGTTTTTTATTTTCTAAAAACTCCGGGTTAATCCACTTGTGGTAACTGTAGAAATAAAAACTTATAGACAAGGAGAATACAATACTTATTAAAATTCCCTTTTTTAAATTATCAATTCTAGATGTTGTTGGGTTTTGATAATTTACAGCTAATGCAATGGCTACAATTAGATTTAAGGAATGAAAAATAAAGCTAATTAAGCTCAGTTGAAAATCAATTTCAAAATTGGATTGATGAATTATTAGTTCGTATATCAGCGAAATAATAAAGGCAATAAAAGAAGTTTTTATGTACTTTAACATTACCCATTCATAGACACTAAGAACTCTTCATTTGATTTAGAAGATCTCAGTCTATCTTTTATAAATTCCATAGCTTCTATTGGGTTCATATCTGCTAAATGTTTTCTAAGAATCCAAACTCTCTGCAAGGTTTCTTTGTCCATTAATAGGTCTTCTCTTCTTGTTCCAGATGTAAGTATGTCTATGGCTGGGAAAATTCTTCTATTGGATATTTTTCTATCCAACTGTAATTCCATATTACCAGTTCCTTTAAACTCTTCGAAAATTACTTCATCCATTTTAGAACCAGTTTCTGTGAGTGCTGTTGCTAAAATAGTTAGTGACCCTCCGTTCTCAATTTTTCTTGCAGCTCCAAAAAATCTTTTTGGTTTATGAAGTGCATTAGCATCAACACCACCAGTTAATACTTTTCCTGAAGCAGGCATTACCGTATTATATGCTCTCGCAAGTCTTGTGATAGAATCTAAAAGAATACAAACATCATGACCACACTCCACTAACCTTTTGGCTTTCTGAAGAACTATATTGGCTACTTTTACGTGTCTATCTGCAGGTTCGTCAAATGTAGAGGCAATAACTTCTGCTTTTACACTTCTTTGCATATCGGTAACTTCTTCTGGTCTTTCATCAATTAATAAAACCATTAAATATGTCTCTGGGTGATTGGCAGCAATAGCATTTGCTACATCTTTAAGTAAGACAGTTTTTCCAGTTTTAGGTTGTGCTACAATCATTCCTCTTTGTCCTTTACCAATAGGAGAAAATAAATCCATAACTCTAGTAGAAATAGATTCTTGGCTATGTCCCGTTAAGTTGAATTTTTCAGATGGAAATAAAGGGGTTAAAGACTCAAAAGGTACTCTATCTCTAATGTATTCTGGATCTCTTCCGTTAATTTTTTCAACTTCAACCAATGGAAAGTACCTTTCACCGAATTTAGGAGGTCTAACTATTCCTTTTATAGTATCTCCAGTCTTAAGTCCAAAAAATTTAACTTGAGATTGAGATACATAAACATCATCAGGGGAGGATAAATAATGGTAATCAGCCGATCTTAAAAATCCGTAGCCATCTTGCATTAGTTCTAATACACCTTCGCTGATAATAATTCCTGCAAAATCATATTCGTAATCTTCACGTTTATTATTTCTTTCGTTATTTCTATCCTTATTTCTTTCGTTGTTTCTTTCGTTGTTTCTTTCGTTGTTTCTTTCGTTGTTTCTATTGCTGTTTCTATCATTAGAATGTACAGGCTTTTTTCTAGTCTCTGTTGCTCTTTCTGACTTTTTTACTGCAGTGTTAGTTGATTCTAACTTTTCCGAAGTAGTTTCTTTTTTGTTATTTTCTGACGACGGTTTAAGAGCTTGTTCGTCTAAAATTTTGTATACTAACTCTTGTTTTTTAAGTTTATCTGCTTTGGAAATATTTAATTTTTCAGCAATTTCTCTAAGTTCAGTAACTTTCTTATTATTTAATTTTTCAATATCGTACATCTATGGAAGATTAGTTTAAAAGGAATAAATTATTTTTTGAATTTTTTCTTAAGAAATTAAGTGGAATTTTGTCGATAGAAATGCCAAATATAATAAAGTATCTTATTTAAAAAAATTTTTTGCATTGATCTTAATAACTATTTTTACAAATAATTAATTTAATAAATCTTAAATTTTAATTTTTATGCTTCAAAGAATACAAACTATCTATATAATTTTGTTTTGCGCTGTTTTATTTACTGCCTCTTTTCTTCCATTTGCCTCCATAGTTTTAGAAGGTCAATCTACTTATGATTTTTATCCAACAGGGTGGGAAAGCAAATCTTCTTTAGAAGGATTTAAAGTTTATCCATTTTATTCTGGTTATTTAGTAGCTGTAGCTTTCGGAATTTTAATGTTGGTAAACTATAAGAAAAGACAGAAGCAGTTAAGATTTGGCATGCTTTCTTACTTTTTTGTTTTAATTACTCTTGTATACATGTTTTTAGAAGTGTCAAGTGCAGAGGAATTTTTATTAGGAAATGAAAATAGTTCTTTACAAACAATTAATTATACTTTTAGCATGTATCTTTTAGTTGCTTCTTTACCAATCATTTTTTTAGCCAATAGAGCTATCAAGAAAGATGAGAAATTAGTTAATTCTTTGGACAGACTTAGATAAATCCTTTCTTTTTTTTAATTCTATTACTTCCAAATTCTTTATGGTTTCCATGTAAAGTTCGAACCTAACTATTGTTCTTACTTTATGGAATCCTACAATCCCTGCTGCTCCTGGGTTTATATATAGCATATTGTATTTTTTATCATAAATTACTTTACATATATGAGAATGTCCACAAACAAAAATAGTTGGCTTGAATTTTTCAATTTCCTGTTTGGAGTTTTTGTAATAATTGTAAGGTTTTCCTCCGATATGAGTCATTAGAACTTTGTGGTTTCCATACTCCATATATTGATTTAATGGAAATTCTTGTCTTATTTTATCGTTATCTATATTCCCATAAACTCCTTTTAGTGGAGCAATTTCACCAAGTTTATCTGTGATTTTTAAATCGCCGATATCTCCAGCGTGCCAAATTTCATCACAATTTGAAAAATATTTATCAAATGAGTCGTCCCAAAAACTATGTGTGTCAGAAATAATGCCAATTTTCTTCATCAAATTGATTTCTTTGTCTTAGAATAGTTAATTTCAGTTAAATATATAATTTATGAAATCAACATTGTTTAGATGCCTATATTTATTAATATTTTTACCATTTTATAATTGTCTTGGAAATAACAACAATGATTTAAAAAGTTTAGATATGCAAAATGAACATTTAGATACGATTTATTTTGGCGCTGGTTGTTTTTGGTGTGTTGAGGCAATATTTCAGCAAGTAAACGGTGTAGAAGAGGTAACTCCAGGATATTGTGGAGGAACAACTAAAAACCCAACTTACAATGAAGTTTGCTCTGGAAAAACTGGACATGCAGAAGTTGCTAAAATTGTATTTAATCCATCCATAGTTGATTTAGCTCATCTTTTAGAAGTTTTTTGGAAAACCCATGATCCCACAACTTTAAACAGACAAGGCAATGATATCGGAACTCAATATAGATCTGCTATTTTCTTTGTTAAAGATTCTCATAAAGATGAGGTTTTAAAATTCAAGGATGAATTAATCTCCGAAAAAGTATGGGACCAACCTATAGTTACTCAAGTTGAGAAAATTGATGTTTTTTATCCTGCAGAAGATTACCACCATAATTACTATAACAATAACAAAAGTCAAGGTTATTGTCAATTTGTAATTCAGCCTAAGATAGAGAAGTATAAAAAAATATTTGATAAATAAATACCCACGAAATAACAAGTAACTTTATCCATAACTAAATTTTAAACCAAGTAAATTTTCATGATCAATTTTTCTACAATTAAAAAGTCTATTGTTACAGCAGTAAATACTTTGTTTGAAGGTGATAATGTCCAAGATTTAATTGTTATTGAAAACACAAAGAAAGATTTTGAGGGAGATTTAACTTTGGTAGTCTTTTCTTTGCTTAAGCTGAGTAAAAAATCACCTGAAAAAACAGCTGAATTTATTGGGGATTATTTACTTGAAAACGAAAATTATTTTGAAGACTTTAATGTCGTCAAAGGATTCTTAAATCTTAAAATAAAGCAAAAATATTGGCTCACTTTTTTTAAAGGTTGGTTACAAGAAGATAATTATGGCTTTGTTCCTAATCCCTCTGGTGAACTTTACATGGTAGAATATTCTTCTCCAAATACTAATAAACCGCTACACTTGGGGCATTTAAGAAATATTTTTTTAGGGGATAGTGTCGTATCTCTTTTAAAAGCAGCTGGTCATAAAGTAGTTAAAACTCAAATTATCAATGATAGAGGGATTCATATTTGTAAATCAATGGTTGCGTGGCAAAAATTTGGTAATGGAGAGACTCCAATGTCTACTAATCTAAAAGGTGATCATTTGGTTGGAAAGTATTATGTTGTTTTTGATAAGGTTTACAAACAAGAGATAAAAGAATTAATTGATAGTGGATTATCTGAAAAAGATGCAAAACTAAAAGCACCTATTTTACTAGAGGCTCAAAAAATGCTTAAGTTATGGGAAAATGAAGATACCAAGGTAAGAGCTTTGTGGGAAAAAATGAATCAATGGGTATATAGTGGTTTTGACAAAACATACAAAGACTTAAATGTGGAATTTGATCATCTTTACTACGAATCTGATACCTATCGTTTAGGAAAAGATGTAGTGCAAAAAGGTGTTGAAAATGGTATTTTTTATACCAAGGAAGATGGTTCAATTTGGAGTAGCTTCTCTAACGATAATCTAGATGATAAATTATTAGTTCGTTCAGATGGTACTTCTGTATATATGACACAAGATATAGGAACTGCCGTTCAAAGGTATAATGATTATCCAAATCTATCTGGAATTATTTACACTGTTGGAAATGAACAAAACCACCATTTCAAAGTGCTATTCAATATTTTAAATAAATTAAACTATAGTTGGGCTTCCAATTGTTTTCATCTTTCTTATGGGATGGTTGAACTTCCTGAAGGCAAAATGAAATCCAGAGAAGGTACGGTGGTTGATGCAGATGAATTATTAAACTCTGTAATAAATGAAGCTAAATCTTTAACATCGGAGAGGGGTTTTTTAGAAGAATTATCAGAGGATGAAATTTTAGACATTTGTAAAAAAATTGGTAATTCTGGATTGAAATATTTTCTTTTAAAAGTAGATCCAAAAAAGAAAATGTCTTTTAATCCAAAAGAAACTATAGACCTTTCTGGACATACAGGTCCATTTATTCAATATACTTTCGTTAGAATTAAGAGTTTATTAAATAAATTTCAAGATTTGAACAACGAATTTAGTATTGAAAATTTAAAAATAAATTCCAAAGAACTTGAAGTATTAAAATGCATATCAAATTTTCCAGATATATTAGCCCAATCTGCCAAAGAGCTATCTCCTTATTTATTGGCCAATTATCTATATAGCTTAGTTAAGTCGTATAATTCCTTTTACCAAGATTACCCCATAATGACAGAAAAGAAAGATAGTTTGCGCAATTTTAGAATTCAAATGTCTAAACTAGTTGCAGAAATAATCGAAAAGGGAATGGGAATTTTGGGTATTAAAATGCCTGAAAGGATGTAAGAACTATTTTTTCTTTGAAAAGTATTTCTTTTCTTTAATTCTAGCAGATTTTCCAGTTCTTTCTCTAAGATAAAATAATCTGGACCTTCTTACAGAACCTTCTTTGTTAACAACAATTTTTTCTAAAAAAGGAGATCCAAGTGGAAATATTCTTTCTACGCCAGTCCCACCCGACATTTTTCTAATTGTAAAAGTCTCCGTTGATCCTGAACCTCTTCTTTGGATAACAGTTCCTTGAAATGATTGCAACCTAGTCTTGTTACCTTCTTTGATTTTGTAGGTGACAGTTATTGTATCGCCAGAACTAAAAGAAGGCCATTGCTTCGATTCGTTAAGTTCATTCGAAATTTCTTTAATTATATCCATGGGTCTTGGTTTAAGGCCTGCAATATTACAAAGAATATTTAATATTTTATTAAATGAGAACTTATAATTTTATTACTTTTTATTTTCACCTAGATAAGGTCTTCGTTTTTTGGTGTTTTCTATAGCTTTTTCTTCTCTCCACTTCTCAATTGCTTTTAGGTTTCCAGAAGTTAGTATTTCAGGTACTTCCCATTCGTTGAACTTAGCTGGCCTTGTATATACTGGTGGTGCAAGTAAATCATCTTGAAATGAGTCTGTAAGAGCGGAAGTTTCATTATTTAAAACTCCAGGAATAAGTCTTATTATGGCATCACAAAGCACAGCTGCAGGTAACTCACCTCCAGAGAGCACATAATCTCCAATCGATATTTCTTTGGTAATTAAGTAATCTCTTATTCTTTGGTCTATTCCTTTATAATGTCCACAAAGAATAATTATATTTTTATTAAGAGAAAGTTGGTTAGCGTCACTTTGCTTTAGTTTTTCTCCGTCTGGTGTCATGAAGATGACTTCATCGTAATTTCTGTTTTCTTTTAATTCATTTAAACATTTAGCAAATGGTTCTATGCTTAAAACCATTCCTGCACCGCCTCCGAAAGCATAATCGTCTATACTTTTTTGTTTGTTGGTTGAATAATCTCTAAGATTATGAATTTTTATATCTACTAATTTTTTTTCTTTTGCTCTTTTTAAAATAGAGTCATTAAATGGGCTTTCAAGAAGTGAGGGAACCGCTGATATTATATCTATTCGCATTCTTATTGATTTAATTTAATTTTAAGTCCATCATATGCTAAATAAATATTTTCAGGTAGTTTTTTTTGGACGTCTTGATGGATACCCATAAAATGAGATATGTGGGTAAGTATTGCTTTTTTTGGCTTTAGCTCTTTTATTAACTCTATTGCTTCCTCCAAATTGAAATGTGACATGTGTTGCTTTATCCTTAGCGCATTAATTACCAAAACATCTAGATTATTTAATTTTTTCTTCTGAGAGTCTTCAATTGTTTTTGCATCTGTTATGTATGCAAACCCATCAATTTTAAATCCTAAAACAGGTAATTTATAATGCATTACTTCAATAGGTTCAATATCAATATCAGCAATTGATATATTTTCATTTTTTTTAATAGAGTATCTATTTATTTTAGGAATTCCTGGATATTGAAATTTGGGATCGAAAATATAATGAAACTCTCTTTTCAACGCATTAAAAACATGGTCTGTACAATATATATCTATGGGTTTTTTTTGAGAAAAGTTAAAAGGTCTTATATCGTCTAGGCCAGCAACATGATCTTTATGTTCGTGGGTAAATAGTACTGCATCTAAAGATTTTATTTCTGCATTCAACATTTGTTGCCGAAAATCTGGTCCTGTATCTATAACAATAGATTTTCCTTTGTAGGAAATATGAACAGAACATCTAAATCTCTTGTCTTTTTTGTCGTTTGATTTACAAACTTTACAATCACAACCAATTACTGGTACCCCCTGAGATGTTCCCGATCCAGTTATGGTAACTTGCATTTTATTTTCCTTTTAGAACAATAGATTTTATTTTATCCAACGTGTAATCAACTTCTTCAATAGTGTTGTATCTACAAAGCGAGAATCTTACAGTTTGAAAGTTTTCCAGTAAAGGAATTTCTGCCAGAACGTGAGAGCCTTTAGTTGACCCTGATGAACAAGCACTTCCACCAGAAGCAGCAATTCCAAATATATCTAAACTAAATAACAACATAGAATTACAAATATCTTTGGGGAAGCCTACACTTAGCACGGTATACAAACTTTTATTTGGATCAGTTTCCCCATTAATTATAATTCTGGAATCTATTTTATATAATTCTTCTATCATGTAATATTTAAGTTTTTCAACATGTTTTTGATGGCTTTCTAAATCCGAAAAAGCCAACTCCATAGCTTTTGCCAATCCAATAATTCCATATAGATTTTCTGTTCCTCCTCTATGATTTCTTTCTTGAGATCCACCTGTTATAATTGGGTTTAAATGAAGATTTTTATTAACATAAAGAAAACCTATACCTTTTGGACCATGAAATTTATGGGCAGAACAAACCAAAAAATCAATTTTTAACTTTTTGACATCAAACGAATAATGACCCATTGTTTGAACGGTGTCAGAGTGAAAATATACATTTTCATATTTATTACACAGCAAAGAAACTTCTTCTATAGGCAGTAAAGTCCCAATTTCGTTATTTGCATGCATTAAGGAGACTAATGTTTTAACATCTTTTTTTAAAAGTTCTTTTAATTGCTCAATAGATGGATTTCCTTTTTTATCGGTTGTTAAATAGACAACTTCTATGTTATGAGAGTCTTTTAAATTTTCCGCAGTATGTCCAACTGCATGGTGTTCAATTTTGGAGGTTATTATTCTTTTTACATTCAAATCTATAACCGCGCGTCTAATAGCCATATTATCAGCCTCAGTTCCACCTGAAGTGAAAATTATTTCGCTGTTATCGGCATTGATATAGTCAGCAATTTTTTTTCTGCTAATTTCTATAGCATTTTTGGTTTTTCTTCCAAAAGAGTGTGTGCTAGATGGATTTCCAAAATAAGTAGATAGATAAGGTTGGATTTCTGTAATAACCTCTTTAGCAATTGATGTTGTGGCAGCGTTATCTAAGTAGACTTTCATAATAATAATCAAATATAATTAAATCAAACTTTTTAGTTCTTCAACAAATCTTTCGCCTAGATCGTGAGCAGATTTTTGATTTTGACTTTCTGCATAAATTCGAATAATTGGTTCAGTATTTGATTTTCTCATGTGGACCCATTCGTTCTCAAACTCTAATTTTAGACCATCAATTTTATTTTGCTTTACAGTTTTATATTTTTTAGAAATTTTCTCTAGTAGCAAGTCTATATTGGTGCTGCTTGTTAAAGCAAGTTTGTTTTTACTAATCGTGTATTGAGGAAATGAACTTTTAAGATCACTCATCTTTAATTTTTTATTTGCCAAATAGGTTAAAAATAAAGCTATCCCCACAAGAGCATCTCTTCCGTAGTGTAATTCGGGAAATATAACTCCTCCATTACCTTCTCCACCGATCACAGCATTTGTTTCTTTCATCATTTCAACAACGTTGACTTCTCCGACAGCAGAGGCATAATATTTACCACCATTTTTAATGGTTACATCAGCAAGAGCTCTTGTTGAAGATAAATTAGAAACACTATTTCCAGTTTTTTCACCTGTAATATGGTCTGCAACTGCAACTAAGGTATACTCCTCTCCAAAAACTTCTCCGTTTTCACAAACAAAAGCCAAGCGATCAACATCTGGATCTACAACAATACCCAGATCTGCATTTTTTTCTTTTACCTTATTACTTAGGTCTACAAGGTGCTCAGCAAGAGGTTCTGGATTGTGAGGAAACTCTCCATTTGGTGTACAATATATTTCAGTAATTTCTTTACATTTTAATGCTTTTAACAATTTAGGAATTACTATTCCACCAGTGCTATTAACTGCATCAATAACAACAGAAAATTCAGCTTCTTTAATGGCATTAACATCTACATGATTAAGTTTCAAGACTTTATTAATGTGTTCATCAATATAATTATCCTTAAAAGTTACTACGCCAAGTTCATCGACGCTAGCAAATGAAAATTGATTTTTTTCTATTACACTTAAGAGTTGTTTTCCATCTTTTTCACTTATAAATTCTCCTTTATTATTAAGAAGTTTTAGAGCATTCCATTGTTTTGGATTGTGACTAGCAGTTAAGATAATTCCTCCATCTGCATTTTCTAAAGGAATAGCAATCTCTACAGTTGGTGTGGTAGATAATCCAATATTTACTACATCAATACCCATTGCCTGAAGAGTACCAACACAAATATTTTCTACCATTTCACCTGAAAGTCTAGCATCTCTTCCTACAACAACTTTAAGTTTTTTGTTTAAATGGTTGGTCTTAAGCCAAGAACCATAAGCAGAAATTGATTCCACAATATCAACAGGTGTAAGATTTTGATTTGGATTACCTCCAATTGTTCCTCTTATTCCAGAAATAGATTTTATTAAAGTCATAGTAAATAAATTTTCATCGATTCGAAGATAAAATATTGAACCCTAAATCATCAATTATTTATTGATTTTTTCAATACATCTAACTTTATTTTTCAATATTATTTTTTTTGTTTAAAAAAGGTTTACTCATTATTTTTTCAAGAAAATTTATAAGGTATATTTGTTAGAAAGTGAAAATATTTATATGCTTTTAGATTCTAACCCTAATAATGACGCTGTTGAGAAGGTTGCTCTTTTCGAATCAATGATTAAAGGTGAGACCTTCACTTTTTTTGATGTTGAAGACTTTGAACTTATCATAGAATATTATTTAGAACTTGATTTTAAAAAGAAAGCAAAAAAAGCGCTTGAGATTGCACTTGAACAATATCCTATTGATTTGGCACTTACATTAATTAAAATTGAATTTCTCAATTCATCTCAGAAGTTTGATGAATCTCTCAAGGCTTTAAATAATTTAAATAAATTTCACCCAAATAATATTGATGTTGTTCTTGGACTTGGTAGACTCTATTCACTTATGGAAAATAAACCAAATGCTATAAAATATTTAAACCGTGCTCAAAGTCTTATCTCTGTTGATTCATCTTACAACGAATATTTACACGATTTGTCTTATGAGTATACCCAAATAGGAAAATTTGATTCTGCAATTAAAGTTTTAAAACAAATCTTAACTTTTAAACCAAATGACGAGACTGTTATGATGGAACTGGGTGTTGCCTACCATGAGTCTGGTAAATTTCATGAATCTGTTAATTATTTTAAGGACGTGATAGATGACAATCCTTACAGTCACATAGCTTGGTTCAATCTAGCAACAATATACAATGTTAACGAAGACTGGAAGGAAGCAATTTTTGCTTATGAAATGTGTCTGGTAATTAATGAGAAATTTACTGCTGCTCATTACGGAAAAGCTAATAGTTTCATCCATTTAAAAGAATATCAAAAAGCGATTGATTCATTTAATGAGTCGTTTATTTATGATCGCCCTCACGCATATGCCTATTGTAGTATTGGCGAATGTTACGAGAAAATCGGAGATTATTCAAAAGCACTTATGTTTTATGAAAAAAGTATAGAAATTGACGATTCTCTTCCAGAGTCGTGGTTAGGCATCGGTGTAGTTAGAGATTTAAATAATCAACCTATTCAAGCAATAAAGTTTATTAAAAAAGCAATAGATTTAGATGTTGAAAATCCTGACTATTGGTACTTATATGCAGAAATTCTTACCAAACTCAACAAATATTCTGAAGCAGAATTGGCCTTTAAAAAGGTAATCCAATTAGATCCTAAAAATATAGATGCGTGGATAGATTATTCCAATTTTCTTTTTGACAATAGATCAAAGTCTACTGCGATTAATGAAGTTAAAAAAGCCATAAAATCCAACGGTAATAAAGAAGATCTAAAACTTAGACTTGTGGCAATGCAAATATCAACTGGGAATTTATCAGAGGCCAAAAGCAGTCTTTCTGAAATGCAAAACTCAGATAAAAATACTTTCAAAAAACTAATTGACATTTATCCTGAAGTTTTACAAGTTGAGGAGATGAATCAATTTTTTCAGCCCTACAAAGATAATCCCAACAAATGATATTATCTCATATTCCAGAAAGAACTACTAATCCTAGAGATACTGGCCTTACTATGATGATGGACAAGGGTTTAAGCACTAGACAGATGGAAGATTTCTTATCTACTAGTGCAAGCTATACCGATATTATAAAATTTGGATTTGGTACTTCAATAGTTTCTAATAATATCCAAGAAAAAATTTCTTTGATGAACCAAGTTGGTGTTAAGCCATATTTTGGTGGAACGATGTTTGAATTGTATTATGCGAGAAATCAAGAAGAGGACTATTTCAAAATTGTAGATAATTTTGGTATTGAAACTATAGAAATTTCAGATGGATCAATAATCTTAGAACATGACGAAAAGTGTGAATTAATTTATAAATATTCTAAGAATTATACTGTATTGAGCGAAGTTGGCTCTAAAGAAGAAGGTATTTTAATAAGTCCTGCAAAATGGATTAAAATGATGTCAGAAGAACTAAAAGCTGGTTCATGGAAAGTTATTGCTGAGGGTAGAGAAAGCGGATCTGTAGGTATTTTTAGACCAAATGGGAAACCGCATACTATGCTTATCAATATGATAATTTCTAAAATTGACCCTAATAAAATACTATGGGAGGCACCTTCAAAAAAGCAGCAGACTTGGTTTGTAAATTTATTTGATCAAAATGTTAATTTAGGAAATATATCTCCCACAGATGTTTTGCCTTTAGAAACACTAAGACAAGGGTTGAGAGGAGATACTTTCTTTAATTTCCTTCCAAAAGATATTATTAAAAAAAGAAAGCCAACGTAATTTAATAACCTGATATGAATTTAAATAGAATTTCACCAAGCGATTTAGATTTGCTATTGCAAAACAAATCAGAGTTTCTACTTATAGATATAAGAGAGAATTATGAACTAGAAATTGATGGAAAAGTAGATTATTCAATCCACATTCCACTTGGAGAGATAGTAGAAAGATTAAATGAACTTCCCACAGATCGTCCAGTTATTTTTCATTGTGGTTCTGGTAAAAGATCAGAAAGTATTTTAAATTTTTTAATATTAAATGATTTATACAAGGAAAACTATCTCAATTTAGAGGGGGGGTACCAAGCAATTTCGATTTAATGAAACATTATTTAATTTTACTTCTTAAAGGTTTTGGAATGGGAGCAGCTAATGTTATTCCTGGGGTATCTGGTGGAACAATAGCCTTGGTAACAGGAATTTACGAGCAACTAATCAATTCCTTGAAATCCTTCAATCTCAGGGCTGTTAAACTTTTGTTTTCTGGAAACTTTAAGAACTTTATTGAACATACTCAACTGAAGTTTTTAGTTTCAGTTTTTTCTGGTACTGCATTAAGTATTGTTACTTTGGCAAAAGTACTTGAATTCTTCTTTTCTAAAAACGAACAACTTGTTTGGTCTTTCTTTTTTGGTTTAATTATAGCTTCTATATACTACATAGGTAAGTTGGTGAAATCTTGGAATCTTTACTCGGTTATTTCTATATTTTTAGGAGTTTTTTTTGCTGCTTCTTTGGCATTTTTAAAACCCGTTAGCCAAGATGATTCCTTTTATTACCTTCTAATTTGTGGAATAGTATCTGTTGCTAGTATGATACTCCCCGGTCTTTCAGGGTCTTATGTTTTAATTTTAATGGGCAATTATCAGTTAATTATGCTTCAATCAGTTTCAGATCCTTTCTCAAATTTGAATATTTTAGTGCCGGTTATTTTAGGTGCCATTGTAGGTTTTTTGGGACTGTCTCATGGAATAAGTTTTGTTCTTAAAAAATTTTACAACCCTACTATTTCATTATTAACTGGCTTTGTTATTGGTTCGTTATTAATTATTTGGCCTTGGAAAATTCCTTTAGAAACTATTGTTGGAAGAGGGGGTGAGCTAAAAGTAGTATCCTACAGTTGGGTTTTTCCTGATTTTTTTCTTTCAGAAAATATTTTCTGTCTTATTTTAATCTTCTTAGGAATTTTTATTGTTTGGTTGATTGAATATTTAGGTTCAAAAATTAATTCTAATCCTACCAATTGAGAAATTTTGGACTTATTGGTAAGAGTCTTGTCCATTCTTTCTCAAAGGATTATTTTAACAAGAAGTTTAAAGAAGAAAATATTGATGCTCTTTACTCCAATTTTGAATTAGATAATATTTCAAATTTAAAAGAATTATTTTCCGATTATAAACTTTCTGGACTTAATGTTACGATCCCATTTAAGCAAAAAGTAATTTCACAATTAGATTCTTTAGATGAAATATCTCAAGAAATTGATGCGGTAAACACTATCAAGCCATTTTTTAACAACAATAAACTAGTTTCTTTAAAAGGATATAATACTGATGTTTATGGTTTCCAGCAAATGGTAAAACCATATTTGAAATCTCACCATACCAAAGCTCTAATTTTAGGGACTGGAGGAGCCTCAAAAGCAGTTGCTTATGTATTTAATTCTTTAAATATTGAAGTTAATTTTATTTCTAGAAATAATTTTCCTTCGTTAAATAATTATTTCACTTGGAATCAATTAAATAGCCATATGGTTGCTGGACATTATTTGATAATCAATACTACGCCTATTGGTATGTATCCTGATGTTGACCAAGAAATAATAATCTCTTACGATAATTTAACTTCAAAGCATTTAGTAATTGATTTAATATACAATCCCGAGCAAACTCTTTTTTTAAAAAAATCGCTTTTAAAAAACGCTCAAATTCTCAATGGTTATCAAATGTTAGTTCATCAAGCACTTAAAGCTTGGGACATATGGGAATCGTCTAATATTATTAAGTAATATTGAACCGTGAAATTTAATTTAAAATCAGATTTTTCTCCAACTGGTGACCAGCCAGAAGCTATTGCAGATTTAGTTCAAGGAATTAACGATGGAATTGCTGCACAAACGCTTTTAGGTGTTACTGGTTCAGGTAAAACTTTTACTATTGCCAATGTCATTGAAAAAGTAGAAAGACCTACACTAATTCTATCTCACAATAAAACACTTGCTGCACAGCTTTATCAAGAATTTAAAACCTTTTTCCCTGATAATGCAGTTGAATATTTCGTTTCATATTACGATTATTACCAACCTGAAGCTTATTTACCTTCATCGGATACATATATAGAAAAAGATCTTTCAATAAACGACGATATTGAAAAACTACGTTTAAGTACTACAACTTCTTTACTATCGGGTAGAAAAGATGTTATAGTTGTTTCTTCAGTTTCTTGTATTTATGGGATAGGAAATCCAGTTAATTTTAGCAATAGTATAGTAACTATAGAAGTAGGTCAAAAAATAGCCAGAAATTTATTTCTAAGACAATTAGTTGACAATCTATATTCAAGAACTACTACTGATTTAAAAAGAGGAAACTTTAGAGTTGTAGGTGATACTGTAGATATTCATTTAGCTTATGCTGATTTTGGAATTAGAATTACTTTTTGGGGAGACGAAATTGATTCCATTGGAATTTTAGATTTGGTAAATAATAAAATTTTAGAGAATCAAGATCAGTATATTATATACCCTGCAAATATTTTTGTTACTGATAAAGAAGATGTGAAAAGGTCTATTTTTCAAATTCAAGATGATTTAGTAAAGCAAATAGAGTTTTTCAACGAAATAGGAAAAAATTTAGAATCAAAAAGAATCCAGAATAGGGTGGAGCTAGATTTAGAAATGATAAGAGAGCTAGGATACTGTTCAGGAATTGAAAATTACTCTAGATATTTTGATAATAGAAAGCCTGGAGACAGACCTTTTTGTCTTTTAGATTATTTTCCGGAAGATTTTCTAATGGTAATTGATGAATCTCATGTTACAATTTCTCAGATAAAAGCAATGTATGGTGGAGATAGATCGAGGAAAGTAAATTTAGTAGATTATGGTTTTAGACTTCCTGCAGCTTTGGACAATCGTCCTTTAAAATTTGAAGAGTTTGAACAAATTCATAACCAAATTATTTATGTAAGTGCCACACCTGCAGAATACGAACTTACAAAGTGTGATGGAATTGTTACAGAACAACTTATAAGACCAACAGGTTTACTAGACCCTGAGATAACAGTAAAACCGAAATTAAATCAAGTAGATGATCTTTTAGAAGAAATACGAAAAGTAGTTGAGGATGAAAATAGAGTACTGGTAACTACTCTCACCAAGAGAATGGCAGAAGAGCTAGACAAGTATTTTGCAAAAATTGGAATTAGATCTAGGTATATTCATTCGGATGTAGATACATTAGAAAGAGTAGAAATCTTACAAGATTTAAGAAAAGGTATTTTTGATGTGCTTATTGGTGTAAATTTACTAAGAGAAGGCTTGGATTTGCCAGAGGTATCACTAGTCGCTATTTTGGATGCAGATAATGAAGGATTTTTAAGATCGGAAAGATCTTTAGTTCAAACTGTTGGTAGAGCGGCAAGAAACATCAATGGCCGCGTTATTATGTATGCAGATAAAATAACTAAAGCAATGGAAATTACTATTAACGAAACTAATAGGAGAAGAGAAAAGCAGAGCAATTACAACAGGTTAAATGGTATTGTGCCTACCCAAATTATTAAATCCAACGAAAACGATCTTCTTATTGGTAGAGTTAGTGAAAAAGAAGAAATAAACGAGTTAGTTATTTCAAGTAATCCTTCAGTTCAAGACCCTGTTGTAGAGAATATGGGGAGAGTTGAGTTGGAGAAAAGTATAGAAAATATTAAAAAGCAGATGGAGAGAGAAGCTAAGAAAGAAAACTTCATGCAGGCAGCAGTACTAAGAGACGAACTCTTTAAATTTAAAAAAATACTTCTTGATAAATTTGACGATTAAAGGTTGTTGTAACCAACAGCAAGAATAATAGATCCTTTTGTAAGAACTCTTGATTCATTGCCTTCTTCATCTATTTTGTATCCTCTTTCTGAGTAAGGAATTATATAATTTATAAATAACTTTTTAAGTCTAATATTATCTATTATTTTTTGTTGGTATGATCTTTCACTTTCAGAAATATCTTCTTTTTTAGCGAGTTCTTCACTCTTGGCTTTCTTTAGCTTTTCAATCATTTCGTTGGTTTCCGTAGTAAACTCATTACTTGCAACATCCGTAGTTTCGTATAGCAATACTCTATTTATGAATTTTTTTGGTTTATCATAAATTTTAATACTAATTGGTTCATGAGAAATTCCCATAGAGTTAAAAGACAAACGGTAGTTTTCATTTTGGATAGTAGCTATTTCTACTTCCTTTGAATAATCAAATTCTTTATATGTGAAATGTGTGGTAAGAGAACCATCGTATCTAAAAGGTCTTAGTGCCATTCTACAATTTTTTCTGAAGTCTTTTAGTTGAATTAAACGTTCTTGGTAAGGGGTTAATTCAACCTCTTTATTTTTCTGAGCTTCAAAACTTGGATTGATACTGAAAATAATTAAAAATAAAAATAGGTATTTGCCAGTCATAAAATATTAATTACATGGTTATTTCTTCTCTTAATTCCAAAATCATTTCTGAAATTGAAATAGCTTCTTCATGTTTTAGTTCAACATCTAGATATTCAATGTTTTCACCTTCTTGTTTCACAGACCATAAATTATGGTATGCATCAACAACTTCTTCAATGTGGTCAGTTAAGTCTATTAAATCGTCAGTTTGATTTTCTACCCCTCTCAGTCCTCGAATTAGAGATCTTGCAATGGTCATTTGCTCTGATAACAAAACACTAATTTTGTGATCGTTGTTTCCAAGAATTGTATGGGTTCCAATATTCATTCCCTCTACCCATGCTCCAGTAAAATATATTACGCTTAAGTCTGTTAATTCATTGTCTTGTATATAATCGTCAGTCATTATTTGAATATCAAAAAGAATAGACATTACACTATCTTGATTGCCAACATTTTTTTCAAATCTTTCTACCAAATTGTCTGACAAGAAAATAGATTCCAATCCTATTTTTGAGGCCATTTCTTTAGAAACTTTTAAATATTCACTAGCTTCTGCAAATTTGTCATTGGTTACACAATATGCTAAATCACATGCATAGACTCCAAAATTTATTGTTTGTTTAAACTTGGTTGAGTATTGTTTTGAGTTTGAAACTTTATTAGTTAATCCTTCTTCATAATTCATATTTGCTTTTTTCAAAATGGAAGCAATTTGAATTGGAGATGGTGGCATAAATTCAAAATCTTTTTCTTCTATTTCAACTTCAATGCTGTGGTTATCTTTATTTTCAGATGTTTTTTCACTTTCTTCAAGTTCACTACTAGGCTGATTTTCAGATCCACAACTAATAATAATGGATGCTATTAAGCAAAATATTAAGGTGTTATACAAATTATGTTTTCTCATAATTAAAATTTGTTTACAGTAAATTTAAATAAAATAAATAATTATTCAGAAATAAAATCATCATTGAATACTTCAATTTCTTTTTCAGTTTTAACTAGCTGAGTAAATTTCCCCCTAAATCTAGTTGCTTTTACCATATGATTATCTATCCAGTGGTAATTACCACCCCTAGGTTTATTCATAAGTAATGCGTGGTATTTAATATTATGCATTCTTAACCATCTTTCAGTATATTCTCTTTGTTCTTCGGTTCTTGATGTAAAAAAAGTAATGATGTGGCCTTCTGAATACCATTTTTCTAAAACTTCTAATGCGTCTGGGAATGGAAGACATGTCAGCATTCTTTCAGGTTCTTCATTAGGAACATCTTCAGTTATAGTACCATCGATATCTATAAGATAATTTTTAATGTTTTCTGGTAGAGTTGGACTAAGTGTTTGACCATCTTCACCTATTAAAGTATTTAATTTTTCTTCGGATGACATTTTTGAAATTTTAGCCTAAGTAAGCTTTAAGTAGCTTACTTCTTGAATTGTGTCTAAGTCTTCTAATCGCTTTTTCTTTGATTTGTCTAACTCTTTCTCTAGTAAGATCAAATTTTGAACCTATTTCTTCAAGGGTTAATCCATGTTTTTTTCCTATTCCAAAAAATAGCATTACTACATCTTTTTCCCTGTCATTTAATGTAGAAAGTGATCTCTCAATTTCTCTTTGTAAAGACTCTCTCATTAAGTCTAAATCAGCTTTTGGACTATCGTTATTTACCATTACATCCAATAAAGAATTATCTTCTCCATCTACAAAAGGAGCGTCTACCGAAACGTGTCTTCCACTTATTTTCATGGTATCTTTTACCTTATCTTCCGTAAGTTCAAGAGCTGTAGCAAGTTCGTCACTACTAGGAGGCCTTTCAAATTCCTGTTCAAGTCTTGAAAAAGCTTTATTTATTTTATTTAAAGAACCTACTTGATTAAGTGGTAATCTAACAATTCTAGATTGTTCTGCTAATGCTTGAAGAATAGATTGTCTAATCCACCAAACTGCATAAGATATAAATTTAAAACCTCTTGTTTCGTCAAATCTTTGTGCTGCTTTAATAAGTCCTAAATTGCCTTCGTTGATTAAATCTGGTAGAGTTAAACCTTGGTTTTGATATTGTTTAGCAACTGAAACAACAAACCTTAAGTTGGCTTTTGTTAATTTTTCTAGTGCTATTTGGTCTCCCTGCTTTATTTTTTGAGCCAACTCAACTTCCATTTCTGCAGTGATTAATTCTTCTCTGCCAATCTCTTGTAAGTATTTGTCTAATGACTGACTTTCTCTGTTGGTTATTGATTTGGTAATTTTAAGTTGTCTCATAAGAAGAATTACTATTTGATTTTCTCAAATGTAGTTCAATCTACCTCATAAGTCAAGTTAAAATAGGTTAATATTTATAGTTGTTGAAAATTCGTGTTTAACAGATATAATGGGGTGTTGAGAACTTTTTTTAAAGATCAAAATAACTTATTTGAGAGCCTGCAAA
>JAYNHP010000008.1:0-44065 GCA_038108155.1 Flavobacteriales bacterium
TTTTTCATTTTACAATAAACCAGTTATTTGTTAAAATTGGACGATTATATGTCATTTCTATTTTGGTCTTTAAATCTATTAATTTTTTTCCAGCATAATTAGCTATTGCATGTCCCGCAGCAGTATCCCACTCCATAGTTGGAGCAAATCTAGGATAAACATCTGCACTTCCTTCTGCTACCAAACAAATTTTAAGAGAACTTCCCATAGAGACAATTTCAACATTCTTTTTTCTTTTTCTTATATCCTCAAAATATTCTTTAGTTTCTGGACTTTGATGAGATCTGCTTCCAACTACTTTGAAATTAGTTGATTTATTATCCAAAGGTAGCTTGACTTTTTTTTCATTAATTTCTCTAAAAGAGCCATTGGAAGAGCCATAATACAACCACCCTTTAACTGGCACAAAAATAACTCCTAATATTGGTTTCCCATTTTTAACCAAAGCGATATTAACTGTGAACTCTCCATTCCTTTTTACAAACTCTTTGGTCCCGTCCAAGGGATCTACAATCCAAAGTAATTTCCAATTTTTCCTATCCTTATATTCATTTAGTTTACCTTCCTCACTTAAAATTGGAATGTTGGTTTTTAACAAATAGCTTTCTATAATATCATTTGATTTTTGGTCAGCTATAGTTAAAGGAGATTTGTCTTCTTTATAACTTACAGAAAATTCATTCCCATAAATTTGAAGTATTTTCTCTCCAGCTTTTTTAGCTGCTTCTTTGGCAATATTTAGCCAATCATTTTCCTTTGCTTCGTCCATTTAATCCAAAATTAAATCTATACCACACTCTCTCATGAAAATAATAAATTGGCATTTTAACAAAAAATTCAATTCCTCCTACGGTTAACCCTGTTAATGGATCTCCACTTACTAGCCAAGCAATAACCATAGTGGTAAGAGTTGCTGTTAATCTCCAAGTAAATGTCTTGGCAAGATGTCTTTTTTTACTAATTTCCATACTAATAATTATTGGTGGAAGAAAAATCTTTTTCTATTGGATGCCAAGTTGTTTTTGCTTCCATAAATTTTTTGACAATATAGGGAGATTCAAAACTACTATCTTCTATTTTATATTTTGATACGTCCACTACTCTTTTTAAATTATTAGAAGCCTGAAAAAACATTTGATTTTTTAATTCTTTTTTGCCTATGTGTATTCCAAGTGCGTTTACATCCATGTGTTGGGCCAAATGAGGTGATAATTCGTCTTTTCTTCCGGTTATTATATTAACCACACCATTAGGCACATCAGAATTAGAAATTATTTCGGCTAAAGAAATTGCGCATAGTGGTAGTGTTTCAGAAGCTATTGCAACACAAGTATTTCCAGAAAGAATAACTGGTATTATGGAAGATATTAAACCCAACAAAGAGTTTTCCTCTGGAGCAACTATTCCTACTACTCCCATTGGTTCTAAAATAGTAAAATTAAAATGGGAAGATGCTACAGGATTAACTGATCCAAATATGGAATTAATTTTATCTGGCCAACCAGCAAAATAAATAATCCTATCAATGCTGTGATCGATTTCTAAAATTGCTTTTTTCGAGTCTTCTCCTTGATGAATTAACTCTTCAATAAATTGGTTTTTATTGCCCTCCATCATTTCAGCAATCCTATATAAAATTTGGCTCCTATTGTAGGCCGACTTATTAGACCAACTTTCAAATGCATTTCTTGCAGATAAAACTGCATTTCTTATATCTTTTCTAGATGCCAAACAGACATTTGCAATAGGTACCTTATCTTTTTTTAATTGATAATATCTTCCTGACTCAGTTCTTGGAAACTTTCCATCAATAAAAATCTTGTAGGTTTTTAAAACTTTAATTCTTTTTGACATTATTCTAGATTTAAATAAGGACTAAGACCATGTAACCCTCCTTCTCTTCCATAACCACTTTCTTTGTAGCCTCCAAAAGGAGAAGTTGGATCAAACTTATTGTAAGTATTCGCCCATATAACTCCCACTTTAAGTTTGGCAGCTAAGTTAAAAGCTTTTGAACCCTTGTCTGTCCAAACTCCTGCTGACAATCCATAGGGAGTATTATTTGCTTTATTAATTACTTCTTGAGTCGTTCTAAAAGTTTGAATAGCTAAAACTGGTCCAAAAATTTCTTCTTTAGCGATACTATGAGATTGAGAAACATTGGTAAATAATGTAGGTGGACACCAATATCCGCTCGTTGGAAGTTCACAATTTAATTGATAAATATCGGCTCCCTCTTTTAATCCAATATCAATATATTTATGGATGGTTGCTAACTGTTGTTTTGAATTAACAGCTCCAATATCTGTATTTTTATCAAGTGGGTTGCCTATCACTAAAGACTGCATTCTATCTTTCAATTTTCTTAATACTACATCATATACAGATTCTTGGATAAACAATCTTGATCCTGCGCAACAAACATGCCCTTGGTTAAAATATATTCCATTAATTACCCCTTCCACAGCTTGGTCTAGTGGTGCGTCTTGAAAAATAATATTTGCAGCTTTGCCCCCTAGTTCCATTGTAGATCTTTTGTTTGTTCCGGAAATACTTTTCATAATTGACTTTCCAACATCTGTAGATCCGGTAAATGCAATTTTATTTACATCGGGATGATTTACAATTAGATTTCCAGTAGATCCATCTCCAGTAATGATATTCACAACACCTGGGGGAAGTTCTGCCTCTTTAATAATTTCAGCTAATAAAAGAGCAGTAATTGAAGTAGACTCTGCTGGTTTTAAAACTACTGTATTACCTGTAGCTAAGGCTGGAGCAATTTTCCATGCTGCCATCATTAATGGAAAATTCCATGGAATAATTTGTCCTACAACTCCCAAAGGTTTTGGATTTCTATTGGGAAAGGCATAGTTGAGTTTATCTGCCCATCCTGCATAATAAAAAAAGTGGGCTGCAGCGAGTGGAATATCGATATCTCTAGACTCTCGAATTGGTTTTCCTCCATCTAATGTCTCAACAACAGCTAACTCTTTAGACTTTTCTTGTATTATTCTAGCAATTCTATATATATATTTTGCTCTCTCTTTTGCAGAAATTTTACTCCATTGACCATTAAATGCAGCTCTTGCAGAATTAACTGCCAAGTCTACATCCTTAGAATCAGCTTTAGCAATTCTAGAAAGTTGCTGTTCATTAGTGGGGTTAATAGAAGGAAAATATTTTTTTGCCAACGGTTTTTGAAATTTCCCATTAATAAATAGTTGATATTCTTTTTGGATAGAAATATTCTCTAGACTTTCAATCGAAGGTGAAAAATCCCATTTTCCATTGTATTTTAAGGACTTAATTTTAGAGCTCATATATTAATCATTTGAAAAATAATTATTGGACTGATATAATCCTGTTTTTTGTTTTAAAATCTGCATCAAAACATCATTTGCCAAACTACTTGCGCCAAATCTAAACCAATGTTTATCCAACCACAAATTACCTAAAGTTTCTTTTACCATTATTAAGTATTGAAGGGCAAGTTTAGAGTTAGAAATCCCTCCTGCTGGTTTCATTCCAACCATTTTACCAGTATTGTAATAGTGGTCTTTAATTGCTTCTAACATTACCAGTGTAATAGGAAGTGTTGCAGCTGGTTTAATTTTTCCAGTGGAAGTTTTTATGAAATCTGCACCTGCTTTAATTGCAATTTCACTTGCCAACCTAATATGGTCATAATCTCCTAATTCTCCCGTCTCTAAGATTACTTTTAACCTAACTTTATCACCACAATTTTCTTTAATTATTGCAATCTCGTCAAAAACATAATTATACTCTCCAGAATGAAATTTTCCTCTGCTAATAACCATGTCTATCTCCTCTGCTCCGTTAAAAACAGCTTCTTTCGTTTCTTGTACCTTAACTTCTAAAGAAGAATTTCCGCTTGGAAATGCAGTTGCAACACTTGCTACTTTCACCTCTGAACCTTTTAGAAAATTTGAAGCAGTTTTTACCATATTTGGATATACACATACTGCAGCAACATTGGGCAAATCAGGAAATTCTTGATGAAGATGGGTTGCTTTGTAGCAAAGTTGTTCGACTCTTTTGTTGGTATCCATACCTTCTAAAGTCGTCAAATCTATCATACTCAAAATCATTTTTAGACCTTGTAACTTGGCTTCACTTTTCAAACTTCTCTTAGTGATTCGAGATACTCTGTCTTCAATCCCTAATTTATCTACTTTGGTTTTTAAATCTAAAATCATTAAAATTGAAAAAATTCTTCTTCTCAAAGATAATGATTCGTAGTTTAATGCTATATTCTATTGTTTATTAATAATATTTAGAAATATTTTATGGATAATCTTTTTTCCACAAATCATGAATTGATTCCTAAAACAGAGATGGAGAAGCTATTGAAACAAAAAGGAATTTGTCTTTGGCTTACTGGATTATCGGGTTCTGGCAAAACTAGTATTGCAAAATATGTAGCTAAAAAATTACACGCTGAAGGATTTTTAACCAAGGTTTTGGATGGAGACAATATAAGACTTGGAATTAATAAGAATTTAAGTTTCAGCGAGGCAGACAGAATGGAAAATGTGAGAAGAACTGCAGAAATATCCAAATTGTTTGTGGATTGTGGCATTATCACTATTTGCTGTTTAGTTAGTCCTAAAAAAAATATGAGAACTCTAGCAAAAGAGATTATTGGAAAGAAAAATTTTTATGAAATATTCATATCTACATCTTTAGAAGATTGCGAAATTCGAGACACCAAAGGCTTATACAAAAAAGCTAGAAGTGGAGAACTATTGAATTTTACAGGTATTTCATCTCCTTATGAAGAACCTGTAGGCCCAAGTTTAAATATCTCAACAAAAGAAAATAATATAGAAGAATCCTCTAAAATTTTATATAATTTTGTTCTTCCATTAATTAGTGAATTAAGATGAATAAATACCAGTTAACTCATTTAAAAGAGTTAGAAGCTGAATCAATATTTATAATCAGAGAAGTTGTTGCTCAGTTTGAAAATCCTGTTCTTCTTTTTTCCGGAGGAAAAGATTCTATAGTTTGCCATCATTTAGCAAGAAAGGCATTTTATCCAGCAAATGTCCCTTTTCCCCTAATGCATGTGGATACCGGCCATAACTTTGACGAACTCTATAAATTTCGTGACCAGTTGGTAGAGGAAACGAATGCAAGACTTATTGTTGCTTCCGTTCAAAAATCTATTGATGAAGGTAAAGTCGTGGAAGAAAAAGGAATTAATTCCAGTAGAAATAAACTTCAGACTACTACTCTTTTGGATGCAATTGAAGATCATCAATTTGATTGTGCAATGGGTGGTGCTCGTAGAGATGAAGAGAAAGCAAGAGCTAAAGAAAGATTTTTTTCTCACAGAGATGATTTTGGACAGTGGGATCCAAAAAATCAAAGACCAGAATTATGGAATTTATTTAATGGAAAAAAGAATTTTGGAGAGCATTTTAGAGCATTTCCGATTAGTAATTGGACAGAAATGGATGTTTGGCAATACATATTACAGGAAAAAATAAAAATTCCTTCTCTATATTTTTCTCACCAAAGAGATTGTTTTACTAGAAATGGAGTGGTAATGGCAAAGACTAATTTTACTGAAACTAAACCAGAGGAAGAAATTAAGAATATGCAAGTACGTTTTAGAACTATAGGAGATGCTACTTGTACAGGGGCAACTATTTCTAATGCGGATAGTCTAGAGAAAATTATTGAAGAGGTGACTTCATCAAGAATTACTGAAAGAGGGGGAAGAGCAGACGATAAAAGATCTGAAGCTGCTATGGAAGATAGAAAAAAAGAAGGCTATTTTTAATAATGAGTAATCAATATTTAAATATGGATCTTTTACGCTTCACTACTGCTGGAAGTGTGGATGATGGTAAAAGTACTTTAATCGGCAGATTACTTTACGATAGTAAATCTATTTTTGAAGATCAATTGGAAGCAATTGAAATTGCCAGTTCAAATAAGGGAGAAGAAAAAGTAAATTTAGCTTTACTCACGGATGGATTAAGAGCTGAAAGAGAACAAGGGATAACTATAGATGTTGCCTATAGGTACTTTGCAACTCCAAAAAGAAAATTTATTATTGCAGATACTCCTGGACATATCCAATATACTAGAAATATGGTAACAGGAGCAAGTACTGCCAATCTAGCAATAATTTTAGTTGATGCAAGAAAGGGAATAGTTGAGCAAACTAAAAGACATTCTTTTATTGCTTCATTACTAGGAATTCCTCATATAATTTATTGTATTAATAAAATGGACTTGGTAAATTATAAGGAAGAGGTTTTTGAAAAAATAAAAAAAGAATTGGTTGGTTTTAGCTCAAAACTAACTACAAAAGACATTCGATTTATTCCTATCAGCGCTTTAAATGGCGACAATGTAGTAAACAGATCTAAAGATATGAATTGGTACGAAGGAAGTACCTTATTACATACTTTGGAAAATATTCATATTGCATCAGATCATAACCTAATTGATTGCAGATTTCCAGTACAACATGTTATCAGACCTCAAAAAGACGAATTTCATGATTTTAGAGGTTATTCCGGAAGAATTGCAGGCGGGGTTTTCAAAAAAGATGATGAGGTAATTTTATTACCCTCTGGATTTCAATCAAGAATTAAATCCATACTTAATTTTGACAGTGAACTTCAAGAAGCCTTTGCTCCGATGTCGGTAACCATAACTTTAGAAGATGATTTAGATGTAAGTAGAGGAGATATGATTGTTAGAGTAAAAAATCAACCTAAAATACTTCAAGATATTGAAATGATGGTCTGCTGGATGGGAGAAAAACCACTTTTAAACAGAGGAAAATATACCATTAAGCATACGACTAAAAATGTAAGGTGTATTATAAATGAAATATTATACAAAGTGGATATAAATACGCTCCACAGAGATACCAAAGACAAAATTGTCAATTGTAATGACATAGCAAGAATAGCTATTAGAGCAACTAAGCCCTTATTTGTAGACAAGTATAATGACAATAGAACAACGGGAAGTTTAATAATTATTGACGAAAGCACCAACAATACTGTTGGGGCTGGAATGATAATCTAACTTATTCTAAATTTGATTGGCAGAGTAAATCTTGCATTTACCGCAGTTCCTCTTTGTTTTCCAGGAGTCCATTTTGGCATAGATTTAACTACTCTTTGTGCTTCTCCATCCAATGTTTTGTGAACGCCTTTAACTATTTTAACGTCTTTAATTGTTCCATCTTTCCATACAACAAACTGGACAAAAACTTTTCCTTGGATTCCGTTTTCTTTTGCCATTTCTGGGTATTGAATATTCTTGCCCAAGTATTCATAAAGTTTTTGCATTCCTCCAACGAATTCTGGATTTTCTTCAACAACATCAAAAATTTGCTCTACAACAGGCTCTGGTTCTTCTTCTACTTCAATTACAATATCTATATCTGCTTCTTGATCTATAATAATGACATTGGTTTCTTCCCTTTCATCTTCTTCTTCCAAAACCTCTACTTCTTCGGGCGGTGCTGGTGGAGGTGGAGGTGGAGGTGGAGGTGGAGGCGTATTAGGATTTATTTCCACAACTTCTTCATCTTCAAGAGCAGATAAAGAAGATTCTATACTAGCACCTGCTAAATCAATCTTTTTATATTCTACAAGACACAAAATAAAAGCTGTTACCAATACGAGTCCTGAAAGAACATAAACTGTTCTTGACTTCATGTCTTCTGCATCTACAAGTGGATTTTTCTTTGGTTTCATATAATAATGTAAAACTAACTAATTAAATTAAATTGTTCAAAAACCATACCATAAAGAAAACTAACTGATAGTATTTTCATAATCTTCTGGTGACAACAGCTCCTCCAGTTCAGATGCATCACTAATTTTTATCTTAATCATCCAGCCATCTTCGTAAGGGTTGTCATTCACTTTTTCAGGGTTAGTTTCTAAAGATTCGTTGAATTCTAATACTTCTCCGCTTATTGGCATAAAAAGATCAGATACCGTTTTAACAGCCTCAACAGTTCCGAAAACTTCTTCTTTATCTAGTGTCTCTTCTAAAGTATCTACTTCTACATAAACAATATCTCCTAATTCACTTTGAGCAAAATCAGTTATTCCAATAGTTGCAATTTCTCCATCTACTTTTATCCATTCATGGTCGTTGGTGTATTTTAAATCTTTAGGAACATTCATGATTTTAAATTTTTGACAAATTAACAAAAAAAAGGATTATCTAAGTTGAAATCTAAGAGCAAAACCCGCATTTGTATTGGCCGTTGGAAAAGAATTTGAAACATGTGGAGTATTTACCCTTCTGTCAAAGTAAATCCTTAACATTAGTTGTTTGGTTAAATTATAGTCTCCAGAAAATTGTATAGTTACCGCTGTTTGTCCAGCAGTATACTGATTTTGATTTTCTACAATTTTTCTAATAATGGTTTTATTATCTCTTACTGCAACATCTAGCCTCATTCTTAAATCACTTGGGTCCAATGTTTTTCCAGCAATTTTAATTGGTAGAGATAATTTTCTCCAAGTATATCCCGAACCAAACTTAATTTCACTTCCCTTAATTTCTGTAATTTGATTATTAGATAGACTAAGGGAAATATTTCTATCTTTTTTTATTTCAAATTTGACAGACATATTGTTAGAAAGAGTTAAATCAACCCCTAATAATGGAGCAAATTGTTCTAAAATATTCATAGTCATAATTTGTTTTTGAGAAATGAAATTCCCTGCAATATCAGTTTCAGTTGCATTGCCTTCACTATCCCACTGTCCACTTAAATTGGTAGTATAGTTTCCTAATGAAAAATTAGAGCGATAAGCATGGGTAAACGATAACTTTTTAATGTATTTCTTAAATGCTTTTATCTTGCCTAACCCATCAAAAGTAACTCTCCAATTGGGCAGTGGAATCCTTTGACTTAAAGGATTTATGTTATTTAAGGTAGGAGTTTCTCCCAAATAAGCACACATAAAGGCACCAATTATTACATCTTGCTGCGTACTATCGTATCCCGAATAGTAACCAGTATTTTCTAAATTATTGGATGCATTGGGATTAGACTGAGACATTAGTGAAGATATTTCTGAACGGTAGGAAAGTAAGTTCTCCCAAATCTGGTTATTTAAAGTTGTATCGTTCATAACGTCTTGACTAAAAGCCGTCTTCCAAGAAATAGTAGAAGTACTAAAAGACCCATTGAACTGGTTATTTAATAGTGTAAACATATTGTCGTCTCCAATTCCTAAATTTGAAGTTCTATTCTCCATTAGATTTCTATCTGCTGAAAGGTCTATTCTTAAGCTTTTAATTGGTTTTATGGATGCTTTAAAAGTCATATTTTCTGTATGGTTAACTGCATATTGAGTACTTATATATTGGTAATTATTAGTATCTACTAACCAGTTATTTTCAGCTGCATGGTTGGCAAAAATGAAATTAGTTTTATTCCCCAACATATCTCTTTCTTGGTATCCTCCAGCAATAAATTCCATACCTGGAGCTATCCAATTATCATCCATTCCTAAAATACTGGTATTATTGGCATAGCCGGGAAGCATAATTCCATCATTGGTGTTAAAGGTTGCATTAACACTCTTTACAGACATTAAGACTCTAGCAAACTGATCTAATATCTTGGTTTCTTTTTCCTTCTCTTTTTTTTGTTTTTCCCCCTTTTCACCAGTTGGTTTAGGTTTTGGTTTAGAGCCTCCCTTGGTGGTATTGCTTCTTGCTCTTGACATCCTTGAGTTGCCATATTTTTTATTCACTTTCTTTAGGTAAGGGACTTTATTGTAAAGTGTTATAAAATTTAATTTTCCAGACCATGCAATTACTCTGGAATTTTGAATAATATTTCCTACTGAAAGCGTGTCATTATCTAGGGCAAGAGGAGCTCTAGTCCAGTCAAAATTACCAGTATATCTTGTGGTTAAAGATATCCAGTCTGTTAAAGGAAATTTTTTAAATGGCCATTTAAAAGATACATTACCAATATGATTATAGTTCATATTCTCCCCAAACGTTCGTAGACTATTATTGACTAATTCTTGGTCTAACTCGTCTTCATAACCAAATATTCCATAATCAATTTTTCCTGGTGTTTCTCTGATAAATGCACCATTGGTAGCCTGTAAATCAAACTTTAAATTCTTAGTAATGTCGTATTTAAAATCATAATTCCTATCCCAATTAAACTGTTTTCCAAATTGAGGAACTTCAAAATTTTCTCCTCCAGGGAAATTGTATCTGGTAGAAAAGATGTTGTAAGTTCTGTTCATATTAGACCTAACCGCAATTTGTTTTGGTAGTAAGTAAATATTAAAATCTCTTACAAATCTTAGCCACTTTGATTTTCTAATAAATGAGTTTTTTTTGAAGGGTTCAAACGGTTTTACTTTACTATTGTATAAATAATTTACTGATCCAAGATAGTTTCTTTGAAGGTCTTGACGTATGTTGATATCTCTATGGGACAACTCGGTAAAAGAATAGTTTAAACTGAAATTTGAAATATCCCAAGGCAAAGCTATTTTATTGGTGCTTTTTTTAATCTTTTTTTCTTTTACTTTACTAGGCCCTTCTTCCTCTTCTTTAGTTTCTTCGGTTGAGGAGAGTTTTGAATTAAGTTTTTTTGGAGTGTCTTTTTTTGATGGTCTACTTTTTTTCTTAGTGTCAAACTTAATATTGGTAAAATTAATTGACTTTCTTTCTGTTAAATCAATTCCATTATAAAATCTTTCATTCCAAAAAATCTCTTCTTCATTAGCCCCCTTTTCAAACAAAAGATCAGGGCTTAATGGATCGTAAAGAGGTTTTATGACGTTTCTTGAGTAACCTACATACATGGGTAAATTTATTCCAGATTGATCTCCAAAAAATTTGTCCAAATTTATCGTGCTTGAGGCATCTACACCATATATAAATTCTTGTTGTCTTTCACTAACACTTTTTTCTATACTTCCAAAACCAGGAGTAGAATAGTTTCCTGAAACAGCTATATCTGCAAAATCAGCTAAATTTGCAGTCATTCTTCCTATTGCAGCCCAACCACCATTTTCATTGAAATCACTAAGTCTTAACTCATTCACCCATACTTCTAGACATTTTTCTAAACCATCGTCCGGTTTCCACTGGTTATTTGGATCATTACTTTTAGGATTTCTTACCCCAATCATTATTGTTTTTAACCCTTGCAGATTGGGATTTCCAACTACTGTAATATTGGAGCTAGGGTTGTCGGGATCAGATCTTGTAAATCTTTCAAAATTGCTAGATTCAGTAAAGTTTCTATTCTTTTTTAAATCTTTTAAATGATTTAAATTAACTGTCATATTGTTTTCTTCTGGCCAGACAGAACTTGCAGCATTATTTCCCCATGGAGAGACTTTAATTGGCATTTCATATTCATAATAATTGGAAACAAAATCTGTTCCTAATCTTATAAAGATAGTGGCTTCGTTGTCATTTATTGGGTCTGCACCTGCATTGGATTCTCCATGAACAAACATTTGAATTTTATTGTAATTTCTAATGTCTAAATTCACATTTCTGTAAATTGCTCTTGAGTCACCATCTTTCAACCCACAAACATCTAAAACTAAACTCTGCTCGTTTTGCTGCGCTAAGTTTGCAGTTTGATAATTAGTTTCTCTTATAATTCCTTCTGGCAGAACATAATTGATTGGATCTCTAGTTCCATTGTCTTCTAAGTTAACTGCACTAACATTAAAAAAAGTGTTGGCTTCTTCATTCTGAATGAATTCGCCATTAGACAATAAACTACCCAAATATCTTCTCCATTCTCCCCTGATAAGCTCCAGTCTTGCAAATCGCAGGGTTACATTTTCACTCCATCCATGGAGAAACATTCTTATAAATCTTATGGATCTAAAATCCTGAATATCATTTACTCTTTTAGAAAATGAGGTTACTGGAACTCTAAATTGGTACCAATAAACTTCTTTTTGAGTATCTGGATCAATGTAGAGAACTTTATCGGTAACGAAGTTTTTACCTACTTCCATTTTATTGGGCTTGAAGTCAATTTTATATTGAAAATAGCTCTCAGATTCACTTAGGTTATTATCCAAGTTTATATCTTCTACATTAGGAAGAGTAGAGGCAGAAGTTGGATACCGGTCTGCATTCATAGTATCTGACATTTCGGATGTTGGTGAATTTCCTTCCGGACTATTGTAGTTTTTATATCTATCTCTTATACTTAATTCTTCTTGGTCATAATCGTCATCACGATAATAATTATAATTATCTGCAGATGGATCATTTAAAAAGTTAGATAGTATATTTTGATCGGAAATATGATTTTGAATTTTGGAAACATAATTATTGAAATAAGACAGTTCCTGATTATCCGACAACCCATCAAACCCAATATCTTGAAATTGTCTAGAAGATAAATTATTATCAAACGCATTAACAACTACTTGAGTATTCGGAACAACTCCCCAAGAGGTGTATTCCAATTCGCTAGAATAGGTATCGTAGTCTCCATCTGGGGGAAGGCCGTTTTCAAATGATTTCCTTCCATCTCTTAATAAATCTTCTGAAACATTCCCAAGATTAAAATAAAACTCGCCTCCTGAGCTATTCTCAGAATCTTCATTGAAAGGGTCCATTACCCAAAACTGAATAAATTCAATATTTGCAGCTTCAAAATCATTAGTTGTTAATGTTCTCATGATTCCTCCCCACCTAGTTTCTGGATCATTTAATTCTCCAGTAGAAGGATTAATTCCAGAGGAGTAATTATTGGCTTCTACATCAAAATTATAGGGTCCCCTTTCTTTAGGATAGTAAGAAATATCAAAAACTGGAATATTGGTTAACTGTCCAGTCCCTAATTGTTTATTTGGAAAAACCTCATCAACAAGTACTTGTCTCATAAGGTGGTTATCTTGAAAAGCAGACCCTTTAATATGACTTGGAGTTAAAGAAGAAGTTTTACTGTGAAATAATGGATCAATTACATACCAAGAAAACTTTGCTCTATTTTTTCCATAATTTATGTCGTTGTATAAAGATGCCTCTGGAAACATGTCTGGTTGTCCTTGAGGAACAGAGGCTAAAACCCAATTATTTATAGTTCTAATGTCTATTGCGCTTTGACTTCCCTCAAAATCATCAATGTAAGAAGATCCATTTTCTTCAGTAATGTCAATAGCTTTGTTGTGGCCTGGAATTAAGGCAGCTAATTCTCCAGAAAAATTAACCATAGATTTTTTCTTGGTTTCAATAAATGGAAGCATATCTACCAATTTAGTTAAGGCAGGAACTTCTTTTCTAAAGCCTCCATCCAATCCAAGCATTGTATTTGAAATTGGTTCGTCACCAGCGTTAACTTTTGGAGTAAGAGGTCTTTCTTTTAATTTGAGAATTGTTGCGCCAATATTGGCATCCTTATTTATTTTATAGTCTAAATGAGTCCCAAGAAGTGTTTTCATTTGAACACTAAATAAAGAATTGCTCTCTAAGGAAATCTTAATTGGAGTACCAGAACTTAATATTCCATCGTCTAAAATTTTTACCCTTCCTAAATTATAATCTACCATATATTGAGATCCCTCAATTAAAATTTGACCACCTGCAGTAACTACGACTGATCCTTGTGGGATATTCATTGCATTTAAAGAAATTTCAGAGCTAACCGACGACTGATAACTTCCTTTTATTTTAAACCTATTGATTTCTGGCAGTTGCTGTGCAGCAGTTTTGGTACTATCGTACAATTGAGTAAAAGCTACTTTATCTATTATAGTAGTTGAAATTCCCTCATTTAGCATTTTTTGTTTTAATGTTTTTCCAAAAGGTTCTACAGTAGTAAAATACAACCTCCCATTTCTAGGATTTATAGTTCCTCCATTGGGAATTTTACCTTGATTAGCAGTTATAGGAACAAAATCAAATAATCCATCTTGGTACATCTGTTGCTGTTGATTCAATCTATCCAAATCCAATAGTTGAATTAAAAGTTTATCATCTACACCAGTCTTGGGAATGTAATTAATATCAATTGATGTTAGAGGGTTATTATACCAAATATCCAATCTAAAATTATTTGGATCAACTTGATACGCCCCAAGAGAATAGACATTTTTCATCATTAAATCCCAAAGCTTTTTCTTTGGGTTTCTAATGGTAGATTTTAGCAACTTTAAAAATAAAGCATTTTGTCCTGCTACTCCATCTGTAGAAAGTTCTCCAACTTGGTAAGTTTTTCCAGCATAGGTATATTGATAAGAGACCCCTAAAACTTGATCGTTATTCAAAGACTGATTTAAAGAAATAAAACCCAAAACTGAATTATAAGTAAACTCATTTGGAGAAAGCATTCTAGCGTTTTCAACCTTTTCAAATTCTATTCCTTGTTCCATATTGTAACTTGGCCCTGAGAGTTCGTTACTAGCATTTACATAATTTCTAATATTTGAGTTGGAGCTTATATTACTGTAGAGAGCATTGTGGGCATTATCAGGAACTGTAAAGGGCCCTGAATTCCATAATTGATTTTCTAAATTATTGGCGTTTGGTTCCCCCAAATCAGTAAAACACAAAATATTTCTTGTGTTTTGAACAGAGTTATTTCTATTAGTAACCCAAACTTCTATTCTTTGAATTTGAACACCAGATGTAATCAAAGGTAGAGTTCTCATTGACTGGTCGTAGCTATCTCTATAGTAAAAACTTAGAAAAAAATGACGGTTTTCTTCGTAATTGTCTGCATTAATCTCAAATTCATTTAGTTGAGCTCCTCCAGAGACTTCAATTTCTTTTTTCTGTCCTTTTTGCTGAGACAATACAGTGGTTGCAGTGAGTTTTCCAAATTTTAACTCTGATTTAATTCCAAATAAACTTTGACTTCCTGAAATCAATGTGCTATTTAATGGTAGAGTAACATTCCCTGCTTCTAATTTTTGTAAAATATCGTCTTCTTTTCCAGAATAATCCAAATTCAATTGGTTGTCAAAATCAAAAGTAGCTTCTGTATTATAATTAAATCCTAAATCCATTAAATCACCGATTTTCCCTGTGAGATTCATTTGTATTTTTTGGTCAAAATTGAAAACAGTCATCTTTCTGTTTCTTTCAGGAAGAACTGGATTATCCGTTCGTGAAGTATTAAGTCCAAAACTTAATTCTGCAGAGCCTTGAGGCCTAATTTCGACAAAGTCACTTCCAAAAATCTTCTTAGCTGGTGGTTCATTAATTTTAATCTCATCTTCTACAGTTTTATATTTATAGTCTGACATTTCGTCCAAATTCTTTTTCCAAAAATCAGTCATGGACTTTTCGTGTTGCATCTTTAAATAATCGTTTAACGAAACTTCACTTGATGGTCTAAAATTAAGAGAATCACCAAGTAAAGAATTAAATATGTATTGACCAGTATGAGGATTGTACTGAACATTGTTTTGAATATTCAAAGGAAGTTGAAAATCTATTAATCCTAGTGAAAAGTTGGTGGGGTCTAAAGGGTCATTTATTGGAAATATTAAATCTATTTCCGGAGAATCTAGTGCTATGGCAGGGGCATAAGGATATTGTTTGGCTTCGATCTTTAGTCCTATTAGAACAACCAAAACAATTAATAAAACTGCTTTACTTTTAAAAAAAATATTTAACAATGTGTCTTTTTAAACAGCTTTAAGTGTCATTTTAATAAGCTCTTCAACTGAGGAAACATCATTATTTTTTAATATCTCATCAATTGTATTAGAAGCTTTTTTCTTATCAATACCCAAAACTACCAATGCAGATAACGCTTCATTTTTATAGGTATTGCCTTGAGGAGATAAAAAATCACTATTCGATTCTATTTTATCTAGCTTACCCTTCAGGTCTACAATTATTCTTTGCGCAGACTTTAGGCCAATACCCTTTACACTTTTAAAAGCATTTACGTCGCTTTGATCTACTGCTTGAGCAACATCAGCTGGTTTCATTGACGACAATATCATTAAAGCAGTACTTGCACCAACTCCAGAAACATTGATTAGTTCTCTAAACATCATTCTCTCCTCTTCTTCTGAAAATCCAAATAAAATATGTGCGTCCTCTCTAACAATTAGGTGACTAAATAGTCTTAATTTTCCCTTTGATGGAAGTTCGTCATAAGTGTTCAAAGAAATATTTAGCATATAGCCAACCCCATTTACATCAATTACTACATGGGTTGGTGTTTTTGATTCTAAAATTCCTTCAATATGCGCTATCATAATTATTTACGGTTTTGAACATCTACTACTCCTAGAGTAATCATATTTAATATCTCTCTTACTGAAGACCCAATTTGAAGAACATGAACTGGTCTTTTCATGCCTAGTAATACAGGCCCAATGGCTTCTCTATCTCCCATTTCTTTAACCAACTTATATGCGATATTACCAGCACTTAAATTTGGAAAGATTAAAGTATTGGCACTTTGATTTGAAAGTAAAGAAAAAGGGAAAAAATCGTTAATCAACTCATTATTAACTGCAAAGTTTGCTTGTAATTCTCCATCTACAACTAACCCAGGATGCTTCTCATGCAAAATTTTAGTGGCTTCTCTCATTTTAATAGCATCTGGCCCTTCATTAGATCCAAAATTTGAGTAACTCAACATAGCAATTTTAGGATTTATTTTGTATTGTTTTACAGTCCTAGCTACCAAAAGAGTAATATCCACAATCTCTTCTACAGTTGGATCAATATTGACGGTAGTATCTGCAAAAAACATTGGTCCATCTTTACTTATTAAAATATACATTCCAGCTATTTTGTTGAGTCCTTTTTCTACACCTATAACTCTCAAAGCAGGACGAATTGAATCTTTATAGCTTCTTGTTAGTCCAGAAATCATTACATCTGCCATACCTGTTTCTACCATTGCAGCTGCAAAATAATTCCTTTCCCTCATTAATTTTTTTGCTTCATAAAAGGTTAGTCCTCTTCGCTTTCTCTTTTTATGCAAAATTTCTGCAAATATTTCTCTATGTTTTAATTCGCTTTCATTTCGTGGATCAATAATTTCGCAATTAGATAAGTCTAAATTGTATTCATCAATTATTTTTTGAATACTGTGTTTCTTCCCAAGTAAAATTGGAATTGCAATCCCTTCTTCCAAAGCCATCGCCGCAGCTTTTAAAATTTTGTAATGGTCAGCTTCTGCAAAAACTACTTTTTTGGGACTTATTTTAGCTTTAGAAGTTAAATTTCTAATGAATTTATTATCCAGACCTAGACGTTGCATTAGTTCTAACTCATATTTTTTCCAATCCTTAATTGGCTCTTTAGCGACTCCAGACTCTATAGCGGCTTTTGCTACAGCAGGAGCAACCCAGTAAATTAATCTTGGGTCTAGAGGTTTTGGAATGATTTGCGTGCGTCCAAATGAAATGATTTTAGCATCATAAGCCTCATTAACTTCGTCTGGGACTGGTTCCTTAGCCAACTTTGCAATTGCCTTAACTGCTGCGAGTTTCATTTCCTCATTAATCTTTGTAGCTCTGACGTCTAATGCCCCTCTAAAAATATATGGAAATCCAAGTACGTTGTTTACTTGATTTGGATGATCGGATCTACCGGTAGCCATTATTACATCGTCTCTTGTTTCTAAAGCAAGATCGTATTCAATTTCCGGGTTAGGATTTGCTAAGGCAAAAACTATTGGGTTTTTTGCCATACTCTTTATCATATTGGGTTGAACAATTCCGCCTTTAGAAAGACCTAAAAAAACATCTGCATTTACAAATGCTTTCTCTAAGGAAATATCTTTGCTTTTCTGTACAAATAACTTTTTATTTTCATCTAAATCATTTCTTTTTGAGTGAATTAATCCCTTAGAGTCAAACATGAAAACATTTTCTTTTTTAACTCCTAAAGAAAGATACAGCTTTACACAGGACTGAGCAGAGGCACCTGCTCCACTTACTACAACTTTAACTTTTTCAATTTTTTTATCTGCAATTTCCAGAGCATTTAAAAGTGCTGCAGATGAAATAATTGCTGTCCCATGTTGATCGTCATGCATCACAGGAATGTCTAATTCATTTTTTAAGCGCTCTTCAATCTTAAAAGCTTCTGGCGCCTTAATATCTTCTAAATTAATTCCTCCAAATGTTGGGGAAATTGCTTTGACGGTATCTATAAATTTATCAACATTTGTTTCATTGATTTCAATATCAAATACATCAATATCAGCAAATATTTTAAATAATAATCCTTTTCCTTCCATTACTGGTTTTGAAGCTTCTGCTCCAATATCTCCCAGCCCTAAAACGGCAGTACCATTAGAAATTACAGCAACCAAGTTTCCTTTTGCGGTGTACTTATATACTTTGTCTTGGTCTTTATTAATTGCAAGACATGGTTCTGCAACACCTGGAGAGTATGCCAACGATAAGTCTCTTTGTGAAGAATATGGTTTTGTTGGAATCACCTCAATTTTACCTTTTCTTCCAGAACTGTGGTAATCTAGAGCATCTTTTTTGGATTGTTTTTCTGACATAAGTCCAATATTATTGGCTAATTTAAACAACTGTAAACAATACGATACACAAATTCTTACTAATTGTATAACAAATTGTTGTTAATGAAAAAGATAGTTTATTAGTAGAATTAGAAAAATAGCTGAAAGAATAAGATTTATGTTCTAATAAAATTAAAAATTATTTTTTTAGAATCAATTTATCGCTTTTCAAAAGTTGATTTCCATTGGAAATTTGGTAAGAATATATTCCAGATTTTAAATGCCTTAAATCAATATTATTCATAGACGAACTTAACTTAGAAGAAAGTACTTTTTTACCAGATATATCATATAGGAAAAGTAAATTATTATTAGAGACATTAGAAATTTCAATATTCAAAAAATCGGTAGAAGGATTTGGATAAGCTAAAATACTTCCACCTTTAGCTTCGGATATATCTACTGTGTTTACAATATTTACATCTACAGAATCTAAAGGGTTATCATTAATGTCTAAAATATAGTACCTTATAAGGACAGTTCCACCATCATAAAAATAAAAGGTTCCCTTCATTATACATGAGTCACCAGGCTGAAGAGGATTAGGTGCAGGTGTGGTCCAATCACTTCCAAAACAAGAGTAGCATAAATTATTATCACAAAACTGATCGTTAAAAAGTGTATCGTTTGTGCTAAGTACAACTCTTCTAAACTTAATATCTTGAGCAGTAGATCCCGTATTTTGACAGTGCATATATACATCAAAACCTGCATAATCTTTAACAATATTTATTGTTTGACCATTATAAATTACTCCAGGGTCATCATCCCAAAGGATATCAATTTGAGAAATCGAAAGTAAACTAGAAAAAACTAAACTTAGAGAAAATAAAATATGCTTCATAATTTTTTTTTCAAATATAAGGAATTAAACTTTCCATTGTAAATTATAGATATTTCTAGTAAATAATTCTATTTTTATAAAATATAGAGGTTGGATATATTTAGTTCAACTGAAATAAATGATTTAAAATCAATTAACATTTATGAATAAAATTTTTTTATCCCTTAGTTTAAGTTTATTTATTTCTATTGGTTATGCCCAATTACCTAACATAAATTTAAAAGATGTAAATGGAGTGACTAAAAACCTATCTAAATTCAGCAATAATGGGAATCCAATAATTATTAGTTTTTGGGCAACATGGTGCAAGCCGTGTAAAGCAGAATTAAATACAATCGCTGAAGAGTACGATGATTGGACAGATGAAACTGGGGTAAAATTAATAGCAGTTTCTATTGACGATGCAAGATCAAGCACAAGAGTAGAACCATATATTAATGCTCAAGGTTGGGAATATTTGATTTTATTAGATCCAAATGGGGATCTCAAAAGAGCCATGAATGTTAATAATGTTCCACATACTTTTTTAGTTGATGGAAATGGTAAAATTGTCTGGGATCACAATAATTACTCGCCTGGAGATGAGGAGGAGCTTTACGAAGAACTCGTTAAGATTGCTAAATGAAAAAAATAATATTATTCTTTTTAGCTTTTAATTTATCTACCAACGTATTTAGTCAAAAATCTTCGCCTGGAATAATTTCTGGAAATATTCAAGCAATTGGTCAATATTACCAAGAAGATACTCTTATAAATGCTGCACTTCCTAATCACCTTTATGGCTTCAACGGATTTGCAAATATAAATTTTCAAAAAGGAGATTTTAGAGCTGGAATCAGATACGAAAGTTACCTAAACACTTTGGAGGGTTATCCAACATCATTTTCCGGAACTGGAATTGGTTACCGTTATATTTCTTGGCAAAATGACAATGTTGGAGTAACCATAGGAAATTTCTACGATCAGTTTGGTAGTGGGATGATATTCAGAGCTTATGAAGAAAGACAGCTAGGAATAGACAATTCACTGGATGGCATTAAACTCACTTATGAACCTTTAAAAGGTGTTTATCTTAAAGGAATGATTGGAAAGCAAAGACATATGTTTATAGACGGCTTGGTAAATGGAAATGGAATTGTAAGGGCATTGGATGGAGAATTTAATCTTAATGAATTATTTGAAGACTCGTCTAGGAATTCAAAGCTTAAGGGATCAATTGGAGCTAGCTTTGTTAGTAAATTCAATGATGATAATAAGACGCCAATATTTAATCTGCCTAAAAACGTTGGATCGTCTTCAATAAGACTAAATTTAAGATATAATAAAATCCGTTTTAACGGTGAATATGTCCATAAAATAAATGATCCTTACCCAGACAATCAAAATGAAAATTTTAACTATATATATAAAAATGGAGAAGGTTTATTATTTAATTTAGGTTATTCTACCAAAGGGTTTGCAGTAGATTTCTCAGCAAAACATATGGACAATATGTTATGGAGATCCACCAATGTTAATGTTGGCCCAACTGATCTTTTAATTGGATATTTACCAGCATTGACCAAACAACACACCTATAATTTGGCAGCAACTCTTTACCCATACGCTACTAATTTTTATGGCGAAATTGCCTACCAAGCAGATATTTTATTTAAAATTCCTAAAAAAACAATAATCGGAGGTAAATATGGAACATCTGTCGCAATAAATTTTGCTACAGACTACACTCCTGAAAGAACATTTATTGACGACATGGATGGAGCAAGGACTAGTTATACAACTAGATATTTTGCAAAATCTGACAGCCTACTATTCCAAGATTTTAATATTGAGATTAAGAGAAAAATCAATAAAAAACTCAAACTTAATTTAAATTATTTCAATTTTAAATTTAACGATGATGCTGTAAAAGTAGCTGGTTATTATAAAATGATTTATGCTCAAATTTTGGTTTTAGATCTTACTTATAAAATTAATAGATACCATTCTTTAAGATTTGAAACTCAAGGCATGTGGACTGAACAGGATAAAGGGAATTGGGCCTTTGGACAAATAGAATATACTTTTAGTCCTCATTGGTATTTAGCAATTTTAGATCAATATAATTATGGTAATAAAAATATTGAAAAAAGAATTCATTATGGTTTAATTTCCGGAGGTTACATTAATGGTTCTCACAGATTCTCGTTACAATACGGCAAACAGAGAGCTGGTGTTTTTTGTGTAGGAGGTGTTTGTAGAGCTGTTCCGGCATCAAATGGATTGACATTTTCTTTTACTTCAAGTTTTTAAAATGAAAAATTATTTTGGATTTATATTATTAATTACAATTCTATCGTGTGATAAGATAGAAAGTCCTTTGCCAGAAGAATTTGGTAAATTTGATTGGAGCCTTTATCCAGGTGATCCATCTAATTACCCCTATGACATATCCAATCCAGCTAGTAATTGGGGAGAAAACACCAATGTAAAAGGAATATTGCTAGAGGACTATACTGGCCATAAATGTACTAATTGTCCTGCAGCAGCACAAATAGCTAAATCTCTTGAAGACGATTCTATTAAGAATGTAATTGTTGCATCTATTCATGCAAGTGCAGATGGATCTTTTCAGGAAACCGATGAGGTATATTTAAATGACTATCGAACTGATGCTGGGGATGAATATGTAAGTGAGATGACAGGTTTTCTAGGCAATCCTATGGGAACAATTAATAGAAATAGTCAGGGTCTTTCTGGAAGTGTATGGTATTTAGCTTCTGAATGGGTTAACGGAGTAAATAATGAAATAAATAAACCTCTAATTGCAAATATTCAGTTAAAAAAGAATTATTTCGAATCAACCAATGGATTATTTATTCATACAGAGACTTCATTTTTAAGCCCTGTTTCAGGTGATTTTCATTTGATAATTTACTTAATTAGAAATGACGTTGTATCTCCTCAAAAATTTGATGCAGGAGTAGTAGATACCAACTATCATCATCATTCGATTTTATCAGATAATATCAACGGAACTTGGGGTACTTTAATTAATGCAGGAGGATTAGCAGATGAAAATACTGTAGTTTACAATGATTTCACTTATGAACTTCCTGACCCTTCTCTTCATCCAACTTTTAATATCGAAAACCTTTCATTAATTGCTTATTTGTGCGATAGGAACACATATGAAGTAATACAGGTTATCAAATCAGATATTTAAACTTTAACTCAAACCTCTCATTATTCCTTTCGTTGAATTTCTTATAAATTCTAGAACAACTTCTTTTTCATCTGAAACTGGGATTTCTAATTCTGCTACTCTTAAAGCAGTAGTCATATTGCTATTCTGAACGTAAATTACTCTGTAAATATCTTCTATATTAATAATCTGTTGGTCGTTGAAGCCTCGTCTTCTTAACCCAATTGTATTTACGCCAATATAGGAAAGCGGCTCTCTTGCAGCCTTAACATATGGAGGTACATTTTTACGAACCAAAGAACCTCCTGCTATAAATGAATGTTCTCCGATACTGACAAATTGCTGAATTGCAGCTGTTCCTTCAATTATCACCCAATTTCCAACAAAAACATGACCAGCCAACTGCACTAAATTTGCTATTACTACATTATCTCCTATAATACAATCATGTGCCACATGAACATATGACATTAGTAAACAATTACTACCGACTATGGTTGTTTTCTTATCTGAAGTTCCTTTATGAATTGTTACATATTCACGAATGGTAGTATTATCTCCTATTTCTGTAGTAGCATATTCACCGTTGTATTTTAAGTCTTGTGATTCTGCTGAAATTATAGCTCCTGGGAAAATTTTACAATTATTTCCTATTCTAGCACCATCCATAATAACTGCATTGGACGCAATCCAGCAATTATCACCTATTACCACATCTTCGTAAACAGTTGCAAAAGGCTCAATTATTACATTTTTTCCAATTTTAGCTTTTGGATGAATGTTTGTTAACATATGATTTGTCATTGATTTAAAATTTTAAAAAAGAAATTAGATACTTATTCTTCTGTTCTGTCCTTTGTAACATGAGCCAGCATTTCTGCTTCAATACATACTTCTCCATTTACATAACCCTTTCCTCCCATATGCACTAAGCCTCTTCTTATTGGAGACAATAACTTTAGTTCAAAAACTACAGTATCTCCAGGAATAACTTTTCTTTTAAACTTTACATTGTCAATTTTCATGAAGTAGGTAGTGTAAAGATGTGGATCTTCAACCTTACTAAGAGAAAATATACCACCGGTTTGAGCCATTGCTTCAATTTGTAAAACTCCAGGCATTACTGGATTCTTAGGAAAATGTCCCATGAAATAATTTTCATTCATAGTAACATTCTTAACACCAATTATTCCATCGTCGCTAATTTCCATGATTTTATCTATTAATAAAAATGGATACCTATGAGGTAGCATTTTTTCAATCTCTACAATTTCATAAAGTGGCTTTTTAGTTAAGTCAAATTGTTTAGGTAGTTTTTCTTGATCTTTCATAGCTTTTTTAAGTATTTGAGCAAATGAGGTATTTAATTTATGGCCCGGTTTTTTGGTGATTATATGTCCTTTAATTGGCATTCCAATTAATGCTAAATCTCCAATAACATCTAATAATTTATGTCTTGCAGGTTCGTTGTGAAACTGCATTTCACAATTATTTAATATGTTTCCATTAATTTGAATGTCAAGATCATCTTTCCCAAGAAGATGGGCTAATTTTTTTATTTCGGAAGGATTGATGTCTTCCCTGTCTACAACAACAATGGCATTTTCTAATTCTCCCCCTTTAATGAGATTAGCCTTTGATAATTTCTCTAATTCTGTAAGGAAAACAAATGTTTTACAAGGTGCTATTTCTGTAGGATAATTTTTTAAGTCTCTAATTTCAGCGTATTGGGTTCCGAGTGCATGATTTTGATAATCTAAAACTACAGAAATAATAAAAGTATTTGTAGGAACAAATAGAATCTCAGAACCTGAATCTGGATCAGTGTAATGAATTGGATTTGGGAGATCAATATATTTTAAAGGTGCATCTTGAACTTTTAGTCCTACTTTTTGAATCTCTTCAACAAAATACTTGGCGCTACCATCCAAAATTGGAACTTCAGAGCTGTCTAATTTAATTAATACATTATTAACTCCTAGTGCATATAATGCTGACATTAAGTGCTCAACAGTAACTATTTTAACATTGTCTTTTTCTAGAGTAGTACTTCTTTGAGTATCGGTAACCAAGTTAATGTCTGCAGGCAAAATAGGTTGGTTTTCTAAATCTATTCTTTGGAACTTTACCCCATGATTTATTTTAGCAGGCTCAATGACCATATGTACATCTTCACCTGTATGAAGTCCAACTCCAGTAAACTCAATTGAGCTATTTAATGTTTTTTGATTATCTGACACTTAGATTTTATTAATTTCTTTAATTAGATTTTCAATTTGTTTTTTTAATTCAGGGAAGTTTTTAAACAAAACATAACTTCTTTTAAAGGCATTGGAAGAAAAAGCGGGTGTTCCTTGAAGTACGGTATTATCTTTTAGAACTGATTTAGTAATACCACTTTGAGCTGCGATCTTCGTTCCTTTAGAGATTTTCAAATGACCTGCTATCCCAACTTGACCACCAATCATGACATTTTTATCAATTTTAGAAGAACCTGAAACACCAGTTTGAGCAGCAATAACAGTATTTTCTCCTACTTCAACATTGTGGGCAATTTGTACAAGATTGTCAATTTTAACCCCTTTTCGAATAATTGTAGATCCCATAGTAGCTCTATCAATAACAGTATTTGATCCTATTTCTACATGATCTTCTATTATCACATTTCCAATTTGAATTATTTTCTGGTATTGATTTTCTTTATTAGGAGCAAAGCCAAAACCATCGGAACCAATTACCGAACCAGAATGAAATACACAATTTCTTCCTATTTGAGATTTATCATAAAATTTAACTCCAGAATAAATTTTAGTGTTTTCTCCTATTTTACATCCTTTATCAAAATGACAATTTGAAGATATTTGAACGTTATTTCCTATAACTACATCTTCACCAATATAAGTAAAAGGCCCAATATATACAGACTTACCAATCTTTGCAGTTTTGTGAATAAATACTGGTTCTTCAATTCCTGTTTTGGGAGTGTCAATATTTTCGTAGAAGTTTAATAATTGAGCCAAACTCTCGTATGCATTATTCACCTTAATAAGAGTTAGGGTAGAAGGAATGGGCTTTGAGGGGGCAAAATCCGAGTTAACAAGAGCTATACTTGCTTTGGTATTATAAATAAAAGATTCGTATTTTAGATTGGCTAAAAAGGTTAAAGATAAAGGTTGCGCATCTTCAATCTTCGAAAAAAAATTAACCTCTGCATTCTTATCACCTTCAATAACTCCATTAACTAAGTCTGCTATTTGTTGAGAATTGAATTTCATTAATAGTTAAAATTAAGCATAATGATTAGAATCTCACAATAAATCAAAAGTAAGGTGCAAATAAATAATACTTTTTTACAGGTTTTGATAAAGCACTAATATTTAAATTATCGGATGCTTGAGTAATATCTTTTAAGGAACCATCATTGAATAAGATTTTAATTTCATCTTTTCTTGGATCGTAGGCATTATTTTCCATTTCTTTTTGATAAACAAAATAGTTCATCTCCTCATTACTAAAACCGAGATTTTTTTGATGAATAGATTTACAACTTTCTACTTCATCTACTGAAAATTTTTGAGCGCTTATTTTTACTTTTGGTAGCTTCCTTTCAATCATCATTTTACTTAAAGAAGATAAGATTTTGTCTTGACTATCACACCAAACCTTCACACATGTAAAAACATCATAATCATCTACTTTAGAAAAGGAATTTAGGAAATCAATTTGAGCAATATTATCAGATGTGATTTTTTGACTGAGTAAGATTTTAAGGCTTGGGACAACAAATAATTTTGATCCGGAAAGTAGGATCTCTCTAGCTCTTTCTAATATTTTAGCTAAAAGAAATTCTGCTGAAAGAACAGTTTTATGTAAATAAACTTGCCAATACATTAACCTTCTTGCTACAATAAATTTTTCTATTGAATAAATCCCCTTTTCTTTAATTACAATTTCATCGTTTACAATTGTAAACATTTTAATAATTCTCTGATTACTAACTACCCCCTCAGATACTCCAGTAAAAAAACTATCTCGTTTCAAATAATCCAATCTGTCCATATCTAACTGTGAAGAAACAAGATGGTGCAAAAACTTTTTAGGGTACCTATTGTCAAATATTTCAATCGCCATGTCTAAAGCGCCGTCTAACTCTTTATTTAAAGAATCCATAAATAAACTAGAAATATTTTCATGGTTAATTCCCTCAACAAAACTATGTTCCAAAGCATGGGAGAATGGTCCATGACCAATATCGTGCAATAAAATAGCTAGTGTTACAGAAATTCGTTCTTCTTCAGAAATAGAAAAACCATTTTCTTGTAAGGTATGAATGGCTTGTCCCATAAGATGAGCTGCACCAATAGCATGGTGAAATCTTGTATGATGAGCCCCTGGATAAACTAAATAAGTTAACCCAAGCTGTTTGATTCTTGAAAGCCTTTGAAAAAAAGGATGGTCAACAATATTCAATAAAATTCCTTTATTTAGTGTAATAAAACCGTAAACTGGATCGTTTAATATTTTACTTACTTGATTTTTTCGCATATTGATCATAAGTTAAAAACAAATCTAATTAAATCATTAAATAAGTGGCAAGAATACTTTGGGCAGACGACGAAATTGATAGTTTAAAGGCTCATCTTATTTTTTTAGAAAATAAGGGGCATAATATAACACCCGTAAACTCAGGGAATGAAGCGATTGAGGAGTTTAAAACAAATAGCTTTGATTTAGTTTTTTTAGATGAAAATATGCCTGGAATCAGTGGTCTAAAAGCACTGGAGGAAATAAAAATTTGGAGTCCAAACACACCTGTTGTAATGATTACAAAAAGTGAAGAAGAGATGATTATGGAAGAAGCAATAGGCAAACAAATATCAGACTACTTAATAAAGCCTGTTAATCCCAATCAAATATTGATGGTAATTAAAAAATTATTGGATGGGAAAAGACTCATTAGTGAAACCAATACTCTATCCTATCAACAAAATTTTAGAGAAATTAGCAATGATTTGAATAATTCAATGGATTTAAATGAATGGATAGCTCTTTTTAAAAAATTAAATTTTTGGGAACGTCAACTTGAAATGTCAGATGAAAATATGTATGAAATATTTGACATGCAGAAAGAAGAAGCTAACCAATTATTTAGTAAATACATTGACAAAAACTATATTGATTCTTTAAATGACAAGGAATATATTACAAGTCACAATCTTTTAAAAAAGGAGCTTTTCCCAAAATTAAAGAACGAATCTTACTTTCTAATTGTAATAGATAATTTAAGATATGACCAATGGTTAATAATTAAACCTGTAATTGAAGAGTTATTTAACATAGAGAAAGAGGAGATATACTGTAGTATTCTTCCAACAACCACTCAGTATGCAAGAAACTCTTTGTTTTCAGGGCTTATGCCTTTAGAAATTAAAAATAAATTTCCAGACAAATGGGTGGATGAAGATGAAAATGAAGGTAAAAACTTACATGAAGAATTTTTCTTAAATGAAAACCTTAAAAGAAATTCTATTGATGGGAAGTTCTCATACAATAAAATAACTAACCTAACTAAGGGGAAAAAACTGTTAAGTAATTTTAATAATTTACTTGGAAATAATTTAAATACCATAGTCTATAATTTTGTAGATACCCTATCTCATGCAAGAACTGAAATGGAGGTAATTAAAGAACTTGCCGAAGATGAATCTGCTTACAGATCCTTAACCCTTAGTTGGTTTAAACATTCTCCATTATATGATATGATGAAAAAAATGAGTGAAAGTTCTTCTAAAGTATTTTTGACAACAGATCATGGAACAATTAGAGTTAAAAGTCCTACAAAAATAATGGGGCCAAAACAAACCAATAGTAATATGAGATATAAGGTTTCTAAAAATCTATCTTATAATAAGAAACATGTAATGGAGAGCTTAAATCCGCATGAGATTATGCTTCCAAAAAATAACTTGAGTAGTTCTTATGTTTTTGCAAAAGAAAATAACTTTTTTGTCTACCCAAATAATTACCACCAATTTGCTACTCTTTACAACGATACATTCCAGCATGGAGGAATTTCTTTGGAGGAAATGTTAATTCCTTATGTCTTTTTAAGTAGTAAATAATTATTCTTTTTGAAAATTATTTGATAGATCTAAATAATCGTAGATAAATTTAATCTCTTCTTTGCTACAATCTTTACAATATTTATAAGCAAGGTTTTTCATACTAATAATGGTGATTTCATTTTGAGACAAATATTCTTGAATATAAGAGGATATAGTAATTAGAAAACAATCACTGTATTGAATTTCCATTTTTTTAATATTAGAAATGTACAATTTAGGGTGGTAAATAAAATAATTAAAAAGCGCTGCTTCTAATTCTAGCTTTTCATTAATTTTTAAGTTTTTACAGTAAAAAGTTAATGCATTAAAATAATAGGGGCTTAGTTCATCAGAACTTTTATTCAATGCTTCAATTAGTAATTTAAAATTCTCTTCACTTAAGGTGGTATCAATGTTATAGATTAATTCTAACGAATGTTTTTCTAAAGTTTCAGGGCCATTTAAAATTTCTTCATGATTTAATCCATCTATGTTAGAATAAATAGATATTGGCTCTTGATTACAACTTAAAAAAAAAAATAAGAATACTGGGAAAAAGTATTTCACGTTTAATCTATTTGGTAATTAACTACTATCCTTGCCAAGCATCCAAAAGATATCATTGCTAATAAAAGATGAATTGGTTGAAGTAAGGCTGGCAAATTAAAATCTGCAAGAACTTTACCAACAAATGCTTCTACCAGTACACATATTGCAAACAAGTAGATTTCAATAAGATTAATTTTTCTAAAAAAAGCATAACTTCCTAAAATAATACTGAAAATAACTATGGCTAATGCCAATGTCCTGTGTGAAAGAAATAATCTGAAATCTTGGAAAATTAATTCGTTTCTTGAGTTGGAGTCTAACCAATGGTCCACAATTTGTCTTACTTGAGTTCCTAAAATAATTTGAAATAAAAAAAATACCAACCCAATAAATGCTATTATTTTTAATTTTCTTGGTATAGCTACAGTGGAATCTGACCAGACAGAAATAATAATAATTTGCCATAATATCATTAAAGCTGCAATTACCATATGTACTGTTAAAACCCATGGTACAATATTGGTAGCTACTACCATAGATCCCCACCAAGCTTGAAAAAGGGTTAATAAAATTAATCCCAAACCTAAAAATATTCTTAATCCCTTTTGGCGCTTGGTAAAAAGTGCCAATAAGAACCCTAAAAAAATAAATATTCCAGCTAGCGCACCAATAAGTCTGTTTATATATTCTAACCAAGTATTCCAAACATTAAAAGGTTGCTCATAAAGCAAAGATTTATCTGCTTGAATTAAAATGGCTTTTTCTTCAAGGCCAATATTGGTCAAAAAAGAAGTAAATTTTTTTATTTTTTTCTCTCTTTTTGAGGAATAAAATAATTGATAATTTTCTGGTAGCTGACTAACATCTGTTGGTGGGATATATTGATCAAAACACTTCGGCCAGTCCGGACAGCCCATGCCAGATTCAGTAATTCGGACAATTGATCCAGCTATTATAACTAGATAAATCATAATTAATGTTATCCAATGAAATCTCAAAATCATTTATTTAAAAAATTTATATTCCTTTTTAACCCTTTAAACTTTGTTCGCTTAACAGCAGAACTCTTAAATAAATTTTCAAAAATCTCCTCATCTAACTCATTCCATTCTTTCTTGGTTAAATTAATTAAATCTAATGAAGGCTCGAACAATGGTTCTTTGTGGGTAGATGAGAACCTGTTCCATGGGCACACTTGCTGACAAGCATCACATCCAAACATCCAGTTATCCATTTTTCCCTTAAATTCATCTGGTATAATTTCATCTTTCAGCTCAATTGTTAAGTAAGAAATACATTTTGAACCATCTACAACATATGGCTTAATTATAGCATCTGTTGGACATTCGTCTATACATTTGGTACATGTTCCGCAATAATCCTTAATTGGCAAATCAGTATCTAGTTCTAGGTCTAAGATTAGTTCTGCTATAAAGAAATAAGATCCCTTTTCCTTATTTATAAGATTACTATGCTTCCCTATCCATCCTAGCCCTGATTTTTCAGCCCATGCCTTGTCCATAACTGGAGCTGAATCTACAAATCCTCTAATGTTTATATCTCCAAAATTTTCTGTTATAAAATATTGTAACTCTTTAAGTTTTTTTTTAATTACTTTATGATAGTCTGCTCCGTAAGCATACATAGATATTTTGGGAGCTTGCTTGTCTTTTTGTTTTATAGGATTATAATAATTATAAATAAAAGTAACAACAGATTTTGCTCCTGGAACTAACTTAGTAGGGTCTGTTCTTAAATCAAAATGATTTTCCATGTAGGACATTTTTCCATGAAAATCGTTATTAAGCCAACTTTCTAGGTGGCGAGCTTCCTTTTCTAAAAACCCAGCTTTTGAAATACCTACATGGGAAAAGCCTAAATCAAAAGCCTTTTCTTTTATTATTTTGGTGCGTTGGGTAGTATTCAAAATATTTCTTGTTGTCCAAGATCGTTTTTGGGTTTATTTAAATGTTTGTATGCCATATCGGTAACCATTCTTCCTCTTGAAGTTCTTACCATGTAACCCTGTTGCACAAGAAATGGTTCATAAACTTCTTCAATAGTTCCTGATTCTTCCCCGACAACTGTTGCTAAGGTATTTATTCCTACTGGACCACCTTTATATTTATCTATGATTGCTATTAAAATCTTGTTATCCATTTCATCTAGCCCGTGCTTATCAACTTGTAAGGCAGTCAATGCCATTTGGGTTATTTCATTGGTGATGGTTCCGTCTCCTTTAACTTGAGCATAATCTCTAACTCTTCTTAATAATGCGTTGGCAATTCTTGGAGTTCCTCTACTTCTGCCTGATATTTCTTTTGAAGCATCTTCATTTAAAGGGATTTGTAATATACCCGCAGATCGATTTACAATTGCTTGTAATATTTTCTGATCATAATAATGCAATCGACAATTAATTCCAAACCTTGCTCTTAAAGGAGCTGTTAAAAGTCCACTTCTAGTGGTGGCTCCAATTAATGTAAATGGATTTAAGTCTATTTGAACAGTTCTTGCATTCGGGCCTGTATCTAAAACAATATCAATTTTATAGTCTTCCATCGCTGAATATAAGTACTCTTCAATAACGGGACTCAACCTATGTATTTCATCTATAAATAGAACATCTCCAGTTTCTAAATTGGTAAGTAATCCTGCTAAATCTCCTGGCTTGTCCAAAACAGGACCTGAAGATATTTTAATTCCAACCTCCATTTCATTTGCAATAATTTGGGCAAGTGTAGTTTTGCCTAGACCTGGTGGTCCATGAAGTAGAACATGATCGAGACTTTCCTCTCTCATCTTAGCAGCAGAAACAAAAATTCTTAAGTTTTCAACCACTTGGTCTTGTCCCGAAAAATCCTCTAGATGCTTTGGTCTTAAAGCTATCTCATAGGTCTTATCTGTTTTGCCTTGTTCGTCGGCTCTAAAATCAAACTCTTCTATCATAATGTAAATATAACGATGAATTTGAAGCGATAAAAAAGTGATTATATATTTCTGACAACTTGAACGAAAATCTTAATATTACTGTAGGTAATGTTAAGCTATTAAAAAGAACTGAGCGATCACTTCTAGTTATTCTAATGCCTGAACCTAATCCTAAACTAAAAAAATTAAATCCTTCATAATTTAAAATTAAAGCAGGTTCTAAAAAAGAATAAATTCCTTTATAAGTTTGGTTATTTATTTGGGTGGATTTAATTTTCCCTAAACCAAAATCTAAAGTTGTTTCAGCAAAAAATATTTTTGAAATATTCCAATGTTTAGAAACAAAAAAATTGGATGAGGAAAAAGATATTAAAGAAGAATCTTCAAAATAGTTATTGTTTTTTTTTAGCCAACAGTAACCAATGCCAACTTTTAAATTTTCACTAAGTTTTAAATATGGTTTAATTTCCTGTATTCTAAATCTATTAGATTCCAGGTAAAAATTTTTAAGTTCCAACCTAACACCTATCTCAGGAATTTCATTTAAAAGAATCCTATCGCTCTTGTTCTGTGAAAAAAAACATAAGTTTATTAAGCAAAGAATAACAATAAAAAAAGTCCGCATACTATAAAGTTACGGACTTAAAAATAAAGTTGGCTATAAAGACCTAATGTTCTTCTTCATTATCGTCTAAAGGAACATTTTGAGGCACAAAATCTTTTTCCTTTCCGGGCTTGCTATAATCATAAGGCCACCTGTAGACTGTTGGGATTTCCCCAATCCAATTTCCATGAACGTGTTCTACAGATGTTGTCCATTCTAATGAGTTGGCATTCCAAGGATTCTGAGATGCTTTTGGACCCCTAAAAACACTGTAGAAAAAGTTGAAAAAGAAAATAACTTGTGCCAATACTCCAACAGAAGCAAAAATAGATATTAAAATATTTAAATCTAGAAAGTGATCAAACATTGGAAAGTTAGTGTTTTCATAATATCTTCTTGGTAAACCACCTTCCCCTAAAAAGTGCATTGGAAGAAAAACTCCATACCCACAGACGATGGTTATCCAAAAATGAGCCATCCCCATTCTAATATTCATCATTTTACTAAAAAGCTTAGGAAAATAATGGTAAATACCGGCAAACATTCCTAGGATTGCAGTCATTCCCATTACAATATGAAAGTGCCCTACTACAAAATAAGTATCGTGTTGAGAAATATCTAAAGCAGAGTCTGCAAGAATAATTCCTGTTACACCACCAGAAATAAATGTTGAAACAGCACCGATACAAAACATCATTGCTGGAGTCATCATTACATTTCCTTTCCAGATAGTAGTAATAAAGTTGAAAGCTTTTACTGCTGATGGAATCGCAATTAATAAGGTTGTGAATGTAAATACTCCACCAAGAAATGGATTCATTCCAGTTAAAAACATGTGGTGCCCCCAAACAATGAATGATAAGAAACCAATTGCTAGCATGGATCCAATCATGGCTCTGTAACCAAAAATTGGTTTTCTAGAGCAAGTGGAAATAATCTCTGAAGTCATTCCCAAGGCAGGAAGTAATATTATATAAACTTCAGGATGTCCAAGAAACCAAAATAAATGTTCATAGAGTATAGGACTTCCCCCTGTTGCGTCCAATGCTCCAGAAGAAGTTACAATATCACTCATGTAAAAACTTGTTCCAAAACTTCTGTCCATTAAAAGTAATACTGCGGCAGAAAGTAAAACTGGAAAGGATAAAACTCCTAAAATTGCAGTAATGAAAAATGCCCAAATGGTTAATGGTAGTCTCGTCATACTCATACCCTTTGTTCTTAAATTTAAGATTGTAACTATATAATTAATACCACCGAGTAAAGATGATGCTATAAAAACTGTCATGGATAATAACCAAAGTGTCATTCCTAATCCAGAGCCTGGCTGGAATTCTGCAAGAACACTTAATGGTGGATATACTGTCCATCCAGCCATAGCAGGACCTGTTTCAATAAATAATGAAGCAGCCATTAAAACACTTGAAAGAAAGAAAAGCCAGTAACTAATCATATTTAACAATCCAGATGCCATATCTCTAGCACCAACTTGTAGAGGAATTAAAAGATTAGAAAAAGTTCCGGAAAGTCCACCTGTTAAAACAAAGAATACCATGATAGTTCCATGAAGAGTAACCAACCCAAGGTACCAATTACTATCTAGTAATCCATCGGGTGCAGCATCAGAACCTAATATAGATTCTAAAATTGGGAATTTGTCATCAGGCCAACCAAGCTTTAATCTGAATAATGCAGATAAAGCAATACCTAAAGCTCCCATGAAAATTGCTGTAATTAGGTACTGCCTAGCAATCATTTTATGATCCTGAGAAAATATATATTTAGTTATAAAACTTTCCTTATGGTGATGATGCGTATCGTGTGACATATCAATATATTTTAAACAAATTTACAAATCAAAGAGACGCCTGTGATTTTGTCTTACTCCAATTGACCTCTTGGCCAGAAAAAGTTAAACGTTTTTTGTCTCCATTATTCTCTATCCATTGATTAAACTCCTGTTGTGTTTCAACAATTACTTTTAATTGCATATTTGAGTGACCCGCACCACATATTTTATTACACATTAAAACATAATCAAATAAAACTCTTTCTTCAGGTTCTCCAATTTTTCTTTTTCTTTCATTGTGAATAACGTTAATATTTTCCCAATGTTTTTGAACATCTGGGTTGGCTCTCATTTCTTTAGTGGTAATAGTTGGAGTAAGAGCAAAACTAGTTTCCATGCCAGGAACAGCATTTATTTGTGCTCTAAAGTGAGGAAACCAAGGGCAATGAATAACATCTTTAGATCTAAATTTAAACGTGTAGGGTTGGTCTTTCACTAAATGAATTTCTTGAACAACAATATCATCATTACTAGATGCATAGGCAACAGAGTTATTATCTTTTCTATCTATAGATGCTTCAATTCTATATTTCCTTCTTTTAAGTCTATCAAACTCTTCTTGAAGCTTGTCTACTTTTTTTTCAGGCAATAAATATTCTCCATCAGCATTAATATTACTTGAAAGAATAGAATCAATATCATTTACTCTTTGGTCAATTTCTATATAGGTGTCGTGTATTGTTTTTTCGGTAATTACACCTAATGGATTGGATGAAGAAACCATTTTGTAATCTGCTTTTCCCAAAGTATTATCAACACCAGAATACCTTACAATCCACCCAAATTGATAGGCATAAACCTCAACAACCTCCCCTTTTTCTTGATTGTACATTATTTTATTCCAGGTCATCAGACCATAAATAACAATAAATGCTAGAGCTATTGCAGGAACTATAGTCCATATTGCCTCTAATTTGTTGTTGTGAGGATAATAAAGTGCTTTTCTTTCTTCTCTATAATAGTATTTCCATGAAAAACCAAAAAGTAAAGCATTAGTTATGAAAAATACTGGAAGTATAATATACCAGTTGATCATTAAAAGATCATCTATATCTTTTCCGTGAGCACTGGCTGCTTGATAAAGACCAGAATTAGAGCCATATTTGGATATCAGCCAGAAAATAAATCCAAAAAAAGCTACCATGAAAACTAGCATAAGATTGGCCATCAATAAATTCTCACTTCTAGATAATTTTTCTTGTGATTTTTCACCTCTAACTTTTGCTGCTAAATCATAAATCTTCATTAATTGCACTAGAGCAATAAAGAAAAGTGCTACAGTAATAATTATAATAAACTTAATTTCCATAATTCACTAATTAATATTCATGGTGTTTACTTTCTTCAAGAAAAGGATGGTTCTTTAATAACAAAGGGGCTTTAGATAAGGAATTAAGTACAGAATAAATAAATATTCCAAGGAACATCATAAACATCCCAAGTTCTAAAAGACCTAATTCCCATTGATCAAATAGTGTTCCTGGCATTATCATATTAAAAACATCAAACCAGTGACCTATAAATATTAGCAATCCGATTACAATCAGAAAACCAGCAGATCTTTTGGTGTCTCTTGACATGAAAAAAACCATAGGAAAGAAGAAGTTAACAATGAAAGTTCCAAAAAATAGAATTTTGTAGTTATTTATTCTTTCTGTAAAATAGATTACTTCTTCTGGAATGTTAGAATACCAAATAAGCATAAATTGAGAAAACCATAAATAGCTCCATAGAAAACTTAGAGCAAACATAAATTTACCTACATCATGAATATGACTTTCATTAACAAATGGTAAATATCCTCCTTTTCTTAAGTAAAGGGTAATCATCATCACCATTATCATACCACTTAACCAAATACCAGAAAAAACATACCATCCAAATAAAGTACTAAACCAATGTGCGTCTATGGACATAATAAAATCCCAAGACATAGTTGAGGAAAAAACAGCGAAGAAAACTAGGAACAGAGCAGCTCTTCTATACATTGTAAAATGAATTTTTGTTCCTCCTATCTCGTCTTCTTCTTTAGATTTCTTTTTAAACCACCTTAAAAACAAGAGAAAGGTTGTGAAATATGCAGCAACTCTAATCCAGAAAAAAGGTATATTTAAATATGCTTTTTTTCCATAAATGATAGGATCAAAATGGCTTGAATTAGGGTCTAATATGTGGGAATCCATCCAAGCATAAATATGGTGACCGCCAAATGTTCCAACTATAAAAACAATTAGAAGTGCAGCCATACCAATTGGCATAGCAGACATAATACCTTCTAAGATTCTAAGAAGAACAACACCCCAACCAGATTCTGTTGCATAATGTAATGCTAGGTAAAATAATGCCCCCAAAGCAATACCAAAAAAGAAAAATCCATTTACCAATAAGTTAGACCAAAAACGCCTAAAGCCTTGGTCAAAAAAGCTAACATCCCCACTATTTGCCATATCTACCAGCATGTCTGCTCCTGATTCATGACTGTTAGGATTTGCATGATCATCCCCATGAGCTGCATGACCTAAATGGACCAACCACTTAAAAGTTGGGCCATGGTGACTGTCTTGTTCTGATGAAGAATGTGCTTCTTCAGGATGCGCAGTAGTTTCTTTATGTTTGTCATCAGAATCATGATTTGCTGAATGCATAGAATCGTGAAACTCTAATTGGTACCCATGCATTTTAGAAATGATGGTTTCTTTAAGTTGGTTTTGAGTTTCTACATCAGCATGTCCATTATATAATAATTCTACAGAATGGTCATCTACTTTTTTAGCATAAACAAAATCTTTTTGTTGAAAGAATCCAATAATCAAAAAAACCAAACCAAGAACTGCTGTTCCCAGTGTAACCTTTTTTGCTCTTTCAGAAATTTTATAATCCATTTTATTTAATTTATCAGCTAAATTTAATTGTTAACTACATTTTCAGAAACCAATTCATCTAAATTCAAATCTCCGTCAAATTGCATGGTTCTAACATACATAGCCACTTTCCATCTTTCGTCTTTATTAAGTTGTGATGCATGTGGGCCCATAGCATTCTTACCGTGTGTGATAGTATGAAAAACTGACCCCGGTTTTCTATCCTTAAGTGTATTGTAAGCAGGTGGAGCAGCAGGATATCCACCAGCGGTAATAACTAATCCATCCCCATTTCCTTTATCTCCATGACAATGCGCGCAAAATAGACCATAAAGCCTTTTACCTTCTGCAGTGTTGGCCTCTCGAACACTTTCTTGACTGTAGTAGTGCTCCGGTAAAGGAACTTCTTCTCCAGCTCTTATTCTCTCTTCTTCTGACGTTCCATAATAAAAAGGCATATTGGTAGTAGAAGTTTTTTTACTCTTACTGTAGGCAATGGTTCCTTTAACTGGCGTTCTTGCAGAAATAGTGTTTTTAAGCGTATCATTAACTTTGTCACCTACTAATCCATAATCTATATATGCTTCAATCGCTTGAGACCTAAACATGTCGTCTACGTATTCATATCCTGGTGAGTCAGGATGTTTTACACAGGAACTAACTATTACCAAAATAAAGGCAAAAAGACAAAGCTGATATAATGAAAGGATAGACTTTTTCATAAAATACTTTTTTCTTCGATTTCTAAAAAACCAGTGTCTTTGATCAACTTTGACAAAACACTTTCTTTAATATGAGAATTTTCGGAGGTCTTTATTTCCATAACAAATTTGTCGTCCGTTGTTCTTGGATCTGGATTTCTTGGAGGCATTCCAGGTAATGTTTTATTTCTTATTAAATAAGTAATTGCCATTCCATGTGCTGCACACAAGACAGTGAACTCAAAAAATATTGGCACAAAGGACAGCATATTTTCCTTTAAACTGAAGTTTGGTTTACCACCAATATTCATTGGCCAATCTACAATCATCATATATCTAATTCCTATTATAGCTAACATAGTTCCAGTTAGTCCATACATGAAAGCAGTAATGGCTAATCTTGTAGGTTCAACTCCAATGATAGGGTCAATACCGTGTAGAGGCATAGGCGAGTACACATCAGAGACTCTAACATCATTAGCTACAAGATGTTTTGCTCCATCCATTAGCTTGTCATCATCATCATACATTGCGAATATTACTTTATCTGCCATAATTAATTTTTAATGCGCTGAATGTTTATCCCAATAACCTTTTCCTTTTCCGTATCCTTCTTTATAATTCTTTCCTGAAGACTTCAAAATAGTTTTTAGCTCTGCTATAGGTAATACTGGGAAATACCTTGAGAACAATAAGTAAAAAACAAAAAATATACCTATAGTTCCCATATATACACCAATATCAACCCAAGTTGGATGGAAATAAGTCCAAGATGAAGGAACATAATCTCTATGTAAAGATGTTACTATAATTACGAACCTTTCGAACCACATTCCGATATTAATAATGATAGACATAAAGAAAGAGAACATTAAACTTGTTCTTAGTTTTTTAAACCAAAATAGCTGTGGAGAAATTACATTACAGGTCATCATTGCCCAATAAGACCACCAATAAGGACCAGTAGCTCTATTAAGAAATGCATAAGATTCATACTCAACTCCCGAATACCAGGAAACAAATAACTCAGTAATATAAGCAACACCAACAATTGACCCTGTAACTATAATTACAATATTCATATATTCAACATGCTTTACATGTAAATAAGCTTCCAACTTATATGCCTTTCTCAATATTAACATTAAAGTTTGAACCATTGCAAATCCAGAAAAAACCGCACCAGAAACGAAATATGGAGGAAAAATAGTGGTATGCCATCCAGGGATTACAGAGGTAGCAAAGTCAAATGAAACTATAGAGTGAACAGAAAATACCAAAGGAGTTGCAAGGCCTGCCAATACCAAAGATACTTGCTCAAATCTATTCCAAGCTTTTGCATCACCAGTCCAACCAAAACTTAAAACTCTATATACTTTTTTGAAGATAGGCTTAGTAACTCTGTCTCTTATGGTAGCAAAGTCAGGAATTAAACCAATATACCAAAAAACTAAAGACACAGAAAGATAGGTACTTATAGCAAATACATCCCAAAGTAATGGAGAATTAAAATTAACCCATAAAGACCCAAATTGATTTGGCAGTGGAAAAACCCAATAGCCAAGCCATAATCTTCCCATATGAATTAAGGGAAATAAACCAGCCATGAAAACAGCAAATATAGTCATTGCCTCAGCTGCTCTATTAATTGCAAATCTCCATTTCTGTCTAAATAAAAGTAATACTGCAGAAATTAAAGTTCCAGCATGACCAATTCCTACCCACCAAACGAAATTGGTAATATCCCATGCCCAGCCAACTGTCTTATTTAAACCCCATGAGCCAACTCCAGTTCCTAGAAGATAGACAATACATCCTATTCCCCAAAGAGCGATAACAATGGAAATCATTAATAAAATATACCAGGTTTTAGGTGGTTTAGCTTCAATAGGACGAATAATATCATCCGTAATGTCCTTGTAGGATTTATCTCCTAATATTAATGGTAACCTTATGTCTGATTCTTTATGCATTTCAGTTTTTTATATTAATGGCTTTCAGGATGTGATTCATCAGATAAAACATTCTCTGCTAATTCTTCATCAATATTACGTACTTTTAGTTGGTACCATATATTTGGCTTTACTCCAACTTCTTCAAGAGCTTGGTATGCTCTGTCAGAACCAGACAGTTCTCGAATTTTAGATTCTGGATCATTCCAATCACCAAAAGTGATACAATCATTTGGACAGGCATCTCCACAAGCTGATATTACATCTCCATCAACAATCTTTCTACCTTCTTTTTTAGCTTCTAATTTAGCAGCCTGAATTCCTTGAACACAGAAACTACATTTTTCCATCACCCCTCTAGATCTTACAACAACATCTGGATTTAATACCATCCTTGCCATTTGGTCTTGGTTAGGATTAAAGTTTTTGAACTTTTTATAATCTCTGTAGTTAAACCAATTAAATCTTCTTACTTTATAGGGACAGTTATTAGCGCAATATCTTGTGCCTATGCATCTATTGTAGGTCATCTGATTTAACCCTTCGTTACTGTGAGTTGTTGCAGCAACTGGACAAACTGTTTCACATGGAGCATGGTTACAGTGCTGACACAGCATTGGCATAAAAACAACAGAGGGATTTTCTTCCGGAACTTCTAAATTACCGTAATCAAAATCACCATTTACTTTATTAGAATCTGACCATTCTTTTCTGTTGTCATCTTCAATAGATGAAAAATACCTATCCATTCTCAACCAATGCATATCTCTAGACCTTCTAACCTCGTCTTTTCCAACCACCGGTACATTGTTTTCAGAATGACAAGCAGTTATGCATACCCCACATCCGTTACATGAAGACAAGTCAATAGACATTCCCCATCGGTGACCAACTTGTTCTACTGGATGCTCATCCCACAAAGAAAATTCAGTAGCATTAACTTCTGAGTGGCCTCCTTCTGCATGGCTGTGAAGCTTTACTTTTGGATTGTAAGCTTCTTGATTAGATTTGTGATTCTCTTTCCAAAAATCGTAAGTGGTTTCTTTAACGATTGATGTCCTACCCATTATTGTGTGGTGGGTTTGAGTTCCTGCAAGAGAATACCTTTCGTTAGTTGCAAGAACCTCTCCATATCCAGAATAGCTTAGATAGCCATTTTTAAAATTACACAATTTAAAAGCGTTGGCCCCAATTGGAACTAAGCCACCGTCGGAATTTGTCAGGTGATTACCGTATTCGTCAGCCTGAAAAGCTGCATTTCCTATATCTTCATTATTTTCACCACGCCCATAACCCATAGAAACACCAACAGTTCCACTGGTTTGTCCAGGAAGAGGATAAACAGGTAATTTAATTTCTTTTCCATTGACTTTTAGAGTGGCAACAAATGCCTTTTCTTCTTGACCTAAATGGATACCATCCCAAGCTGACTTAGAATTTGAAGTATCTATTCCAAATAATTTATAGCAATCGGATGGAGCCATCGTTATATAATTATCCCATACTATTTTAGATATTGCATCAGGAAGTTCTTGCAACCATGGATTAGCAGCGTGATGTCCTACACCAAGTTCTTTTTGATAAACTATGTATTCCCAATCTAGAGTATTTTCTTGAGAATTAATTTGGATAGGATAGTCATTATAAACTAAAGCAGGTGGAACAGATTGGTTAGTGCTATTGGTGAATCCGTTGTGAACAGTCCAATTCCAAAAATCAGCAAAATTTGAATAAGAAGATTGATCTCCGATAGAATTATCTAACCAATATTTTCTCATGTAATCATAGAAAGCTTGACTTTCTGCGTTAGATCTTTCAGCAAGGCCAGACCAAACTAGTAAGCTTTCTTGTGCTTGTCTAGTATTGTAAAGAGGTCTTATCAAAGGTTGTTGCAAAGAATAGTTATTAGATCCAGGATTCAAATCACACCAAGACTCTAAATAATTGTGATCAGGACAAACAAATTGACATACTGAGGCAGTTTCATCCATAAATTCTGAAAACGAAACAGAAAAATCTAACTTACTTATAGCTTCAGATATCTCAGATCCATTTGACATTGAATAAACAGGATTAACTCCATAAAAAATAACTCCATCAATTTTACCACTTAATAAATCTTTTTGAAAATTGTCAACTACTTCATCGTTTCCGTTAAATAAGTTTATTTCGTTATCAATATCAATAGTTGAACCATAATTATCTAGTTTGTAGTTTATTTTATTAACTAGCATTTGAACATTTGGATCATTGGACCCTGCTACAACAAGTGAGCTCCCTTTGTTCTCAATAAGAGATTTAACAGCGGAATCAATTTTCTCGTTGGTAGTTTCGTCTAGACTGGAATTAGAATTTTGATTATTCAGAGAACTTAAAATAGAGGAGGCAACTAATATCTCTTCAGAAGGTTTTATTTTTACACGCACATCTGAGTTTGCTCCAGTAAGAGAAAGAACTGACTCAAATTGAAAATGTTTTGACATCCATCCATTCTCAGGCTTTCTTGCTTTACTAAAATCTGTAGAAAACTTCGAAGGAAGCAACCAATTACATATAAAATCTGCATTTATTGACACTATAGTCTTAGCTTTTGTAAAATCATAGGTTGGAATAACCCCTTTGCCAAAAATATTTTCATTTGCCTTTCTAATACCGTAATAAGATTGAGCGTCATATTCAATATGCTTTATATCACATCCTGAAAGAGAATCTTCTGAAGAGGAAAATTTATTAATGAAATCTTGGATAACCGATTTTGTAGAAGGTGATATTACAGTCTTAGAAACTATTCTTACTTTCCCATTTTTATCACTTAGCTTATTTAATTTTTTTAAGACTTCTTTATCAACACTAGACCAAGATTCTGAGTTTTTATTAACAGATGGTCCATTCAATCTTGAACTATTATATAGATTTAAAATAGATGTAGATACTCTGGGTATTAATCCACCTTGTGTAAAACTATCTTTTTTACCCTTCAGCCAAATGGGTCTTCCCTCTCTAGACTTAACTAAAACATTGGCGAAATCATTTCCGTCATAATAAGCAGAAGAATACCAATTTGATACTCCGGGTGTAATCTCTTCTGGTTTATTGACATAAGGTATAGATTTTATAACAGGCGATTCGCAAGAAGCAAGAGTTGCTGCAGCTACACTAAACCCCATAAATTTTAAGAAATCTCTTCTTCCCGTCTTTAAATCATCAATACCATCTGAACCTAAAAATTCATCTACAGGCACATCATCTTGAAATTCTTTTTGACTAGAAATTGAAAATTCTGGAGTTTGATGTTTTTCCGAATAACCTTTCCAATATGTTTTTGTTTTGCTCATAAACTATTTATAAGTAAGTTTAGTAATGACATTTTGCACATTCCCAACCTCCTAATTCTTTCACTGTCACCTTATCATCTTCAAAAATCTTATTATTTACGTCTGCTCTCAATTTAATTCTTTTATGAATTTCTTCATAATACCCAGAACTTGTTAAATCAATCTCTTTTTTATTGTGACACTCTATACACCAACCCATAGTGAGAAGTGGTTTGGTCAATTGAATTAGACCTCTCTCCATCCCCTCGTCCGTTGCTGCATATGCATTAACTTCATCAATCGTAGAAACTCTTCCAAGTGTGTAATTCTGAACAGGGCCATGACATTGTCTGCAGTCGATATTTGCAGTATTCGTATGAACATGTTGGGCGTGACTAAAGTAAACATGGTCAGGTAAATTATGGGCCTTATTCCAAACTATTGGCTCCTCAATTCTGTCTCCGAATTCATCCAAATTATATGCCTGCTTATTTTTGTTATAGCCGGCGGCTTTATGTAATTTATCTATTTCTTCTGTGCCGTACTGAGGCCCTTCATGAACTATTGCATGACAATTCATACATACATTAACAGATGGAATACCTGCATGTTTTGATTTTTCTGCAGAATGATG
>JAYNHP010000008.1:44165-65931 GCA_038108155.1 Flavobacteriales bacterium
ACTCCAAGAATGGCAAACAATACAAATACTAAAATAAACGATATTATCCACCACCAGTAATCCGAAGAATCAGAATCATTAGACAATGTATCATTAGACGCTAAACTTCCACCGCCAACTGCTGCAACGGGTGGTGCATAATTATCTACATAAGTAAATATTGATTCAACTTCTTCTCTAGACAAATGTCCCTGTGGAGTCATTGCAGTAGGAGACCAGTCCCAAATAGCTTTTGCCATTTTAGATTTCCCACTATTATAAAGCTTAGAAGGATTAGACACCCATTCGTAGATTAATTCCTCTTCACCAGCATCTGTCCACTTTTGCAACACACCTTGCATTTTTGGGCCTGTAGCATTTTTTACAGGGTTGTGGCAAGAAGCACAGTTGGCCTTAAATAACTTTTCACCATCTTGTGAAAAGTAGGTTAATGTGGCGAATGCCAACACCATTGTAAGACTAATTTTAATTGAAAACTTAATAAGTTTATTTACCATTTAAATTGTATAAAAATTAATGCATTTAAAAAGCTTGAGCAAATGTAATATGTCAAAATAATTTAGACCACATTGTTTTAAGAATTGTCATCAAAATATCTTAATTTAGAATGTTTCTAAATAATTTGTTTGGAGATAGGTTTAAAAGTCTAAACAATATGGTTAAAATGCTATAAATAGTTTTGTTTAGATTTGTAAAGAAATTTGATATGAAAAAAATTCTTTTTTATATAGCGTTAATAATTAGCTCTACATTTCATTCACAAGATGACTGGACATTGTATCCAAAAAAAGAAGCTCTTGACAGCTTAAATATACAATCCACGGAATTATTACAATCAATTAATCATGATTCCATAAAAGTGGTAGATACTACATATACAAAGTCATTATACTACCTATCAAGCAAGGGAGTTTTAGCAGAAAATAAAGATTCCAAGATGGACTCAATAAATAATTATTTGTCTGAAAAAGGGAAATACAATGGATATACTGTTCAATTATTTGTTAGTCAAAAAACAGAAAAGGTAAGAGAAATAAGAAAAAAATTCATCTCCAATTTCCCAGAAATGATTTTATTTGACGAATATATAGCTCCAAATGTATTTTTATATTCTGGAAAATTTCAAGACTACAACAACGCTGTTTTTTCAAAGATGAAGCTTGAAAAGGTTTTTGGAAATACTCTAGTAGTTAGAAAAAGTTTTCCCTACCGGGTTGAAAAAAAAATGGAGGACTAAGTCCTCCATTGAAATAAATAATTAAAGCTTATTTTCTAAAACATTGAAAGGAAGTCAGAGTTTTCAAAAAACTTTATAAATTCTCTATCTTTTTTAGCCTTATCTTTCAATGAGGCATCTTTTTCAAAAGACATTTTAAGATTCTCCATTACCATTTCTGTATTTGAAGTTCTTGCACCAATAATGGCTTTGAGATAGAAAGACTTAGCATCTTTAAGATCTAAATCATCAATAGCATCTGAAGCTTCGTCGTAATGCTCAGCTAGAATGTTAGCTAAAGCATAGTTATAAGACTTCGTATCTCCCATCGATGTAATTGATTCTTCGTATTTACCTTCTTCTATTTGAATTAGACCAATATTATATTTTGACTCAGTAGTATTGGAAGCCTCAAATAAAGATTTAATCTCATCTGTGGATTTACCGTTTGAAACATGCTTAACTGCAGCAACATTGTTACTAACTATATTGTTGTCTGTAATGGCAAGAGCTTCTTCAAAAGATTTTGTTGCCCCATCATTATCTCCCATCATGTACATAATGTAGCCAGTGTTGTTCTTTATTCTCCAATCATTAGGATAGATTCTTGCAGCATTATTATAATTTTTAAGTTGAGTATTCATGTCTTGCTCGTTCAATGTTGCCTGAATAATCTCTTCTAAAGAAAGTGTATCAGGATTGGTAGCAACTAAGTTCTTGAGTTCATCATCACTATACCCAACTTGATCGTAATTAACTGTAATAATAGATCTTCTTAATTGAGGAAGAACTTTTTTCTCTAAAAATGCATAAGATTTTGCCATATTTCTTATTTCTTTTTCTCTCTTGTTTAAGTCTGGTGTCATTTGTAAAACTCTAAGAATTAAATCTTTGTCTTCATTATCAGTTTTAGAAACTTCAGTTTTAAATCCTTCCCAATCTTCTCCCTTTGAAACAACATTATAAAAGGAAGATTCTTTTCCTAAATCAAATTTCATTCTTTTAGATTTAGAAATTAAAGATTTCATAGTACTATTTCCTCTGTCCTGAGCTAAATTATCATTTAAATCAACTTCTCCTTCAGGTGATGCAAATGAACTAATCTGTATAGATTTAATGTCTACTCTAGAACCTTCGTCCATAGAGCTAGAAATAAAACTTAATAAGCCTTTTACATCAGAATCTTTCAATTCTTTTGATGAAATATTATGCTTCCCTTTACTAAAATTAATTGTTGCTGATTTTGTAAAAGAATTTATTCTTTTAAAATTACATTCTGAGGAGCTAATTACATGATCGTCTAAAACAATTAATTTTGATGTGATAATCGTTCCATCTGCAATCTTAGGACTCATGATGTCTTAAGTTTTGCTACCCATTTTGACAAGAAATTTAACCTTTACTTCGCCTTCGTCCATACTTTTTTGGTATGGAATGGTGCTAGTGTAAGAAAATTGTAATCCTGTAGAAGGAACTACTTTCCCGTTACCAGCAGCCTTTGGTCCTTGGTAAATTTCAGTTTGAAATGGTATCTCATTTCCGTCCTTGCAGAAAAATATAGGAGTAATTTCGGCCACAGCTTTAGCATTAAGACCTTTTTCAATAAATTTTCCATTTATCTGAAGCGTTACATCTCCACCTTTCATATGTAGTGGGTCTTGAGTCACTTCATATTCTAGTTCTTTAATCATAGAACAGCTAGAGAAAATTGTAAAAAACAATGCTACTATGGCAATGTAATTGATGTTAAAATTGTTGGTTTTCATTAGAGTTTGTTTAATCCACTTTTAAGTTGATGCAAGTATAAGGACTTTATTTTATAAAAAAAAAGCTAGAATATGTAAAAATAGGAACTCTAAATTGTTGACAACTACAAGAATTTAAGCTCTAATTACCTATAAAAGAGCTGTTTTCAATAAAGAAGATAAGTTTTTTAATAACAATTCCTCATTGTCATAGTGTATGCTTTGAGCATCTATTTTTACTATTGGGACTTTTAATTTATCTAGCCAAAAATTATAGTTTAGAATTAAATTCTCTAAATATTCGGTTCCTAATTCTTTCTCAAAATCTCTATTTCTAGCTTTGATATTTTTAGTAACATGTTCAATTCCTGAATCAATAAAAATCAAAATATCGGGATTTGGGAAATTTTCAAATAAACTTTGATGAATATTTTTAACTATTGAATAATTGGATTTGGATAAGTTCATCTTAGAGAATACTAAGCTTTTCTCAATGTGAAAATCTGAAAAAACTATTGGGTGATTTTGATTAAAAAAAGTATTCATTTGCAAACTTCTGTCCAATAAAAATTGCATTTCAGAATGGAATGCATAATCTTTTGTTTTGTAAAATAATTTTAAAAACTTGTTTTCAGCAAACTCTTCCAGTAAAAGTGCCCCATTAAAATGGTTGGCAAGAAATTTCGCTAGAGTTGTTTTACCAACCCCAATACTCCCTTCTATGGCTATGTATTTATTTTTCATTGTATAAAACTACATTTGACTCATCGATACATTTTAATAGCATTTTATCAGGTGAGTCATTTAAGTCTGGAATGTACTCATTATCAAATAAGTCTTTAAGAATAAGTAATGAAAATTTTCTTTCTTTAATTTTTGGGTGAGGTATAGAAAGTTCTTCATTATCTACAGTAAATCCGCTGAATATTAATATATCTAAATCAATTATTCTGTCTTGGTAACTTTTTACCACCTTAGGTCCCCTCCCCATTTTTTTTTCTATACTTTTAAGTTTTTTAAGTAAAAGGAACGGATCTAAAATAGTTTTAATAACTATACCCATATTTAGAAACTCATTTTCAGAATCGTAACCCCACGGATCGGAACAGAAAATCCTAGACTTATTTATGATTTTTCCAAAACCTTCAATATCCCTTAATGCATTTATTAAGTTTTGTAATTTGTCTCCTAGATTAGTTCCTAAAGAAATTACAACGCTATGTTCCTCCATTTTTAACAAAAATTTAAAAACTATTTAATTAAAAAAGGTGAATTTTAAAAACCCCTTTCTATTTCTGCAATTATAAAGAATTATTATTCATATTTTTACAAAAAATTAAATTCATTGTTATGAGACCATTTTGGAGATCCTTTTGGGCATCGATTCTTGCCTATGTTGTTTTAAGTGCATTTGTTATCGTCCTTATTAATCTAGTTATATTTTCTATAGCTGGGTCTTTTATAGAAAAAGAAGAATTTAAGATAAATGACAACTCCTATCTGGAACTAAATCTAAATTTTAAGATTGACGAAAGAAGTGGAATTGCAATTACCAATGACTTTAACAATCCAATCTCCAAAAGCTATGGAATTCATCAAATTAGAAAAGTTCTAGAAAAAGCAAAAAAAGATGAAAAAATAAAAGGAATAGTTTTGAGGATTCCCAATGTAAATATGGGGCTATCTACCATCGACAATTTAAGAAACTGTCTTAAGGACTTTAAAAATTCTGGAAAATTTATTATAGCCTATGATGAAACATATTCGATGGGGGCATTTTATTTAAATAGTGTGGCGGATAAAATTTATTTATATCCTCAAGGAATGGTTGATTTTAGAGGTCTCGGATCCGAAGTGATGTTCTTTAAAAAGGCTTTAGATAAATTGGATGTGGATGTGCAAATAATTAGAGGCAAAGGAAATAAATTCAAAGGGGCAGTAGAGCCTTTTATGTACGAAAAAATGAGTAAAGAAAATAAGCTTCAAATAAAAAAATTATTGGATGATGTTTGGCGAAATATGACGCATAACATTAAAGATTCTAGAAAAATCTCCTTAGAGAGTTTAAATGAAATTGCAGATTCATTATACAGCTATAATGCCGCTGGAAGTTTAAATCACCAGCTTGTGGACGATTTAATTTACGAAGATCAATTAGACTCTATAATAAGAAAAAATATTGGCGTAAATAATGAAGAAAAGATTCACAGTGTTTCTTTCAAAAAGTATCTAGACAAAAATCTAATGCAAAATCCCATGGCTATGGGTTCTAGTTTTGGAAGTAAAAAAGGCAATATTGCAGTTGTATACGCAGTTGGTACTATAGTTAGCGGTAAAAGTTCCGAAGGAAACATGGGTTCTAGTACGATAGTTAAGGCAATCAACAAAGCAAATAATGATTCCACAATAAAAGCAGTTGTATTAAGAGTTAATTCTCCCGGCGGAAGTGCACTAGCTTCTGATGTAATTTGGAGATCTTTAGAAAAAACAAAGGAAAATAAACCTGTAATAGTCTCTATGGGAGATTTAGCAGCTTCTGGTGGATATTATATATCATGCGGTGCTGATAGAATATTTGCAGAGCCTAATACAATTACTGGATCAATTGGTGTATTTGGAATGATTCCTAATTTGGGAAGAATGTTTAATAACAAAATCGGAATTACTTTTGATAGAGTAGAAACTAATGAACATGCTGCATTCACTATGTTTGATGCATTAGACAAAAAGGAATTGGCCACTTTCCAAAAAGGAGTTGACCAGATTTATGACACCTTCATCACCAAAGTAGCAATGGGAAGAGATGGCCTTAAAAAAAGTGATGTTCATAAAATTGCAATGGGAAGAGTTTGGTCTGGAAAAGAAGCACTAGACTTAGAACTAGTTGATGAAATGGGAAGTTTGCAATCTGCTATAGAATTTGCAGCTGATAAGGTTGGTATAGAAAATAATAAAGTCAAAATAGTTCATTTACCTGAAAGAAAAAATGACGAGTTATTAGAACTTTTATCTTCTTTAGAAATTGGTACTAAAAACAGCAATGAAGCAATGGAATATATAAACAAAATAAATTCTATCTTTAAAAAATCTGTAAAAAGTCCATACGTTAAAGATAAATATCAAACAATATTCCCATTTGAAATAAGAATTTTCTAATATGATTATATATTTGTAAAAAAAAACAATGTCATCAGATAAAAATTTTCACGGAAGCACAGGTATCATTGGCTACATATATGTCTCAATTGCATTAATTATTATTGCTGGATTAATATTTTTTGGTTAATAGACAATTCCAATGATTTCATCAATTGGAAAGCCTTTAAATAATTTTTTTTCTTGGTATCTAAAAAGAAGAATGGTTGAAATTGAAAATTTCAAATCCAACCCTGAAATTGTTCAACAACAGACACTTTCCAATTTAATTAGTTCTGCAAAGTCAACTCTGTTTGGGATTTCAAACAATTTTAGTTCTGTTTATAATACAAGTAGTTTTAAATCAATAATTCCACTAAGAAAATACGAAGATTTTGAGCCTTTTATCAAAAAAGCAAAAAATGGAGAACCTAATATTCTTTGGCCTGGAAAAGTAAAATGGTTTGCTCAATCATCTGGGACAAGTAGTAATACTATTAAACATATTCCAATAACCATAGATTCTTTAAAAAAATGCCATTACAAAGGAGGAAAGGATTTATTGGCAATTTATTATCGAAACAATCCAAATACGCAACTGTTTTCTGGAAAACACTTGATAATGGGCGGAAATGAGAAACATTTACCAGGTAACGACAAGTCTATTTCTGGAGATTTATCAGCCATCATCATGAAGAATTTACCCTGGTGGTGTGAATGGAGAAGATCCCCTAATAAAGTAAAAAGCCTTTTGCAAAAAAACTGGGAAGAGAAATTAACTTATATAGTGAAGCATTCTTCAAAAGATAATGTACAAATTATTGCTGGGGTTCCATCGTGGGTTTTAATTATTATGAAGGAAGTAATAAAGGAAAACAATATAAATTACATTCATGAAATTTGGCCTAGCCTAGAATTATATCTTCATGGGGGAATGAATATAGCTCCCTACAAAAAAAACTTCCAATCTATAAGCAGTAAAAAAATTAACTTTTACCAAAACTACAACGCAACGGAAGGTTTTTTTGGATTACAATCTGAAAATGATGCAGACGACATGCTTTTAATGCTTGACTACGGAGTATATTACGAATTTATTTCTAAAGACAATTGGAAAGAAGATCAACCTTTGACGTTGAGTTTAGAAGAAGTTGAGTTAAATACACCATATGAAGTTGTAATTTCTACTAATGGAGGTCTATGGCGCTATAGATTAGAGGATACTATAATTTTCACATCATTAGATCCGTTTAAGATTAAAGTAATTGGAAGAACAAGACAGTTTATAAATATTGCAGGGGAAGAACTAATGATTCAACATGTAGAAACAGCTATTAGTAAAGCATCCGAAAAATGTTTTTGCAACGTTAGAGAATATACTGTAGCTCCTGTTTTTAAAAACAGCAATAAGTCCATTGGATTTCATTACTGGATAATCGAGTTCTGTAAAAAGCCCAATGATTTATCAAATTTTAGTAGTATTTTAGATTTGGAACTTCAAAAGGTTAATATTGACTACAAATCTAAAAGAGAAAATAATTATCCTCTTGAAAAACCAGTTATAAAGGAAGTTTCAAAAAACACTTTTTACAATTGGTTAGAAGGTCAAAATAAATTAGGTGGTCAAAACAAAATTCTAAGAATAAATGAAAATAAGGATAAAATAAATGAGATATTGGCAATGGAAAATAATAACTAAGCTTTTTGTTTTATTATTAATATTTAACACTTCAAATGCACAAAACATTAATGAAAAACCATTCAAATTATTCTCTAAAAGTGAAAAAATTGAGCTAGATCAATATGGATTTATCTACCACATAAATAAAGACAACCTTGTTAAGTTTAGTAAAGAAGGGGTTCCGCTATACAACTACAGCAATAAACTACTTGGAAACATAACACAATTAGACATAAGTAATCCTTTGAGGCCTTTACTTTTCTACAAGGACCAAGGGATAATACTAGCTCTTGACAATACTTTGTCTTTACAAAAAAGTGAAATTTCTCTAAACGAGCTAGGACTATACCAAACAAGTTGTATTTCAAACAGTAATTTTGACAATGGAATTTGGCTATACGATATTGATGTAAATGAAGTTGTAAAAATCAATCATCAAGCAGAAGTAGTGTTTAAAAGTGGAAATCTTTCTGTTATCCTTCCAAATATGCGATTCCCCATATTGAAGCTCGTAGAAAAAAACAAAAAACTTTATGGGGTTACTTCAAACCAAATAATTGTATTGGACCAATATGGATCACTGTTAAATACAATAAACCTTAAGGCTACTAATGGGCTTATTATAAAAGATGAGAATCTATTAGGCTATGATGGTAATTTTATTGTGAACTACAATTACTTAGACTATAAGTTGGATACTATTTATCAAACAAATAGCTATGATAAAATCGTTCAATCTCAGGAAGAAATAATAGGTATATATAAGGGTAATTCTAACGCAAATTCTATTTTTATATCCAAATAATTACCAACAAAAGTTATTAACATATGCTCTTTTTTAATTCCTATTTTCTACATTAGTTAGCTAAAATTAAAAGGGAATGCACATAGCTATAGCAGGAAACATTGGTGCCGGAAAAACTACTCTTACTGGTCAACTTGCAAAACATTACAATTGGGATACACATTTTGAAGATGTTGACGATAATCCATATCTAATGGACTTTTACGACGAAATGCAAAGATGGTCATTTAACCTTCAGATTTATTATTTGAATAGTCGTTTTACCCAGACTCAAGAAATAAGAAATAGTTCTAAGACAGTAATTCAAGACAGAACTATCTACGAAGATGCTTATATTTTTGCTCCAAATCTTCATTCTATGGGGCTTATGACCACAAGAGATTTTGAAAACTACTTTAGTCTTTTCAATCTAATAGAATCGTTTGTTAAAGCACCAGATCTACTAATTTATCTGCGTGCATCCGTATCAAAATTGGTTCAAAATATTCAAACTAGAGGGAGAGAGTATGAAGAAAGTATAAGGCTAGACTATTTAAAGAGACTTAACGAAAGATATGAGGCCTGGATATCAACTTATGACAAAGGAAAACTCCTGATTATCGATGTTGACAACAATCATTTCAACGAAAATCAGGAGGATTTGGGTAAAATAATTTCTGGAATAGATGCCGAATTACACGGTCTATTTTGAATTATTTTAATTTTTAATCATCAAATACTTATATGTTGTAGTCTCTCCTGTCTGAACAGCTACTTGCTCTACATAAGACCATCCATTTTGATCCATAAAATTCAAAGCATGCATTGGGCTGTTGAACTTTACTACTTTTTTATCTGGAGTCATAATATTTTGCCTTTTGATAGAAAATGCTTGACCGTAATCGACAAATATTTTAACCTTAGTTGGATTAAGGGGTTGCCCTACTCTTAATTCACAATATTTAATATCTAACTTGTTTATATCTGTTTCATTTACATAAACGCTCTGAGAAAACATAGAGCTAGAGAATGAAAACAGACATATTGATAATGCAAAAAGTTTAATTGTTTTTTTCATAATTTTAATTTTTGGTTTATTTGAACAAATTAATATATTAAGTTCAATAAATCAAATTATTTTAGGATCTAATTTTATTATTGAAATAACTACTTATTATTGTACTTATTCATGGTATTGTCAATTCCTGCAAAGCAAAAACTTAGCACCATATCCTTTATGATTTCCATCTTTTGATCAAGAATTGAGTGTTCTTCTTCCGTCCATTTTCCCAATACATAATCAATTTGTTTGCCTTTTGGAAAATTATTACCAACCCCTATTCTAAGTCTTGGATATTGATTGGTAGAAAGCGTTTGCTGAATATTCTTTAATCCATTGTGCCCACCATCAGAGCCATTTTTTTTCATTCTAAGATTGCCAACTTCAAGATTTAAATCATCAGTAACAACCAAAAGGTTTTTGACATCTATTTTTAGTTTAGTTAACCAATATCTAACTGCAGAACCAGAAAGATTCATAAATGTATTTGGCTTTAATAAGTAGATATTTTTACCCTTGTATTTAAAAGAAGATATCTCCCCATATCTTTCTTCTGTAAAAAAGGCACTAGATTGTTCTGCAACAAAATCTAATGCCTTAAAGCCTATGTTATGTCTTGTACTTTCGTACTTAGCACCAATATTCCCAAGCCCAACAATCAAAAAATTCATGATGGGTTGGTTAATTTATGCATCCTTTTTTGATTCTTCAGAAGATTTTTCTTCTGTACTAGCTCCTTCGGTTCCTTCTGCTCCTTCAGTTGTTTCTTCTTCCTCTTCTTCCTCTTCTAGAACAACAGCTCTAGCCATTTGAACACCAACAATTACTGCATTTTCTGGGTCAAAAAACTTAAGTCCAGAAATATTTAAATCTGCTACTCTAATTTTGTCTCCAATTTTAAGAGGTGTAATATCAATTTTAACAGCATCTGGCATATCTTTTAAAAGTCCCATAACTTTTAGTTTTCTAAAATTCTGAGATAAATTTCCGCCATTTCTAACTCCTTTTGAAAAGCCTTCCAATCTAACAGGAAGATTTATCTTAAATGGTTTGCTGTCGCTTATTTCTAAAAAATCTAAATGTAAAATTCTATCTGTTACAGGATGGGTCTGGGCCTCCTGCAAAATGACTCTTAATTTCTTACCTTCAATTTCTAATTCTACAAGATAAACATTTGGGGTAAAGACAAGTTTTTTTGCGTCGTTTTCTAAAACTGAGAAATGAATTTGTTTCTCTCCTCCATAAACTACTGCTGGTACACTGCCACCTTTTCTTAGGATGTTAGCACCTTTTTTTCCTACGTTCTCTCTGGGAGAACCGCTCAATGATACTGTTTTCATATTTGTTATTTATTTTATTTATTAATTGCCAAACAAAAAATGTTTGCTAATAGATTTAAAACTAATGTGCTGCTTCATTATTTCAGAAAAAAGATCTGCTACAGAAAGCACTTTTATTTTTGAATTTTCTTTTTTAAGTTCAATAGTATTGGTAACAACCAATTCCTTAAGAATACTATCTTCAATTCTTTGATGTGCAGGTCCAGAAAGTATGGCATGAGTACAACAAGCAGATACAGATTTGGCTCCATAATCTATAAACAGTTGAGCTGACTTTGTAAGTGTGCCAGCTGTATCTATCATATCATCAATTATCACAACATCTTTACCTTTAACATCTCCAATTATTGTCATATCAGAAATTTCATTTGCTTTTTTTCTTTGCTTGTAACAAAGTGCTAAATCAACATTTAGAAACTTTGCATAAGCATTTGCTCTTTTAGAACCGCCAGCATCAGGTGCAGCAATAATGAGATTATCTAAGTCTTTAGTTTTAAGGTAAGGAGCAAATAATGTAGAAGCAAATAAATGATCCACCGGAACTTCAAAAAACCCTTGAATTTGATCTGCATGTAAGTCCATTGTCATAACTCTATTTACACCAGCTGTAACTAACATATTGGCTACTAACTTTGCTCCAATTGCAACTCTAGGTTGGTCTTTTCTATCTTGTCTAGCCCATCCAAAGTAAGGCAAAACAGCTACAATTTTATGTGCTGAAGCTCTCTTAGCTGCATCTATCATAAGTAACATTTCCATCAAATTTTCTTGAGGTGGAATAGTACTTTGGATGATAAATACGTCACAGCCACGAACAGTTTCTTTTATAGACACTCCAAATTCACCATCACTAAATTTTTGAAGTTCAACTTCGCCTAACTCTTGGCCATAACTTTTGGCTATTTGTTTTGCTAAAGGCTCAGATGCAGAACATGCTAATATTTTGACTTTATGCGACATTGGGGTTGCAAATGTAATTGAATTTCCATAAATATTAAATAATTACTGCACCATTTATGGATTGATCTATGAATTTATTTTGCTAGAATAAAAACATAAACTAAATTCGCCAATCACTTGCCGAAGTGGCGGAACTGGTAGACGCGCACGACTCAAACTCGTGTGCCTTAGGGCGTGTGGGTTCGATTCCCACCTTCGGTACTATTAAACCAAGATATCATAGAAAAGCAACTAAAATATGATTTAGCCTATTTAAAAATGGCACATGAGTGGGGTAATTTATCTCATTGTGAAAGAAAAAAAGTAGGTGCTATAATTGTTAAAAACAAAATGATTATTTCAGATGGGTTTAATGGTACTCCATCTGGATTTGACAATAACTGCGAAGACGAAAATGGAGATACAAATTGGTATGTACTTCATGCTGAAGCCAATGCAATTTTAAAAGTTGCAAAAAGTACTAATAGTTGCCTTGATGCCACTCTATATCTTACACTATCTCCTTGTAAAGAATGTGCAAAATTAATTCACCAGTCAGGAATTAAAAGACTGGTCTATTCTAAACAATATAAAGATCTCTCAGGATTAAAATTTCTCGAAAAGGCTCAAATAGAAATTCAGCATATCAAACTACAAGATTTTGAAAAAAAATAATCAGCTGCCGTTATTTATTCTGGTTCTATTTATTGGTTTTTTTTCCAGTTTAACCTACTGGATTGGAATAAATCAGGGAAAAGTATTGTCTACAGAAATAAATCAAAACAAATGGACAAGTATTAATGTTGTTTTAGACAATTTAATGAATAACTATGTAGACTCCTTAGATTCATATGAACTATCAGAAAAATCTATTACTAACATTTTAAAAGATTTAGATCCTCATTCTTCTTTTATACCTGCTAAAAAAAGACTTAGTGTAAATGAGTCACTAGTTGGTCACTTTGGAGGAATTGGTATTAGATTTATGATCTACAACGATACACTTACAATTGTAGATGTAATTGAAGGTGGTCCATCTAAGTTAGCTGGCCTTAAAAAGAGAGATAGAATAATTAAAATTGAAGGTGAAAATTTTGCAGGTGTAGGGATAAAAAATGAAGATGTACTAAAAAGACTAAAAGGAGAAGTAGGTAGTGAAGTAAATATTACTGTACTAAATCCAAATAATGAAATTGTAAAACATAGGTTAATAAGAGGATCTATTCCACTTAAATCCATATCGGCTAGTACCATAATTAAAAACAATATTGGATACATCAAATTAAGTTCGTTTTCTAATTCATCCGACTTAGAATTTAAAAATGCAATTATTGAACTGAAAAATCAAGGAATGGAAAAACTCATTTTTGATTTAAGGTTCAACGGAGGAGGATATCTTCATCAGGCTATAAATATTTCCGATGAATTTTTAAAAAAAGATCAACTAATTGTTTATACTGAAGGTGCTCATTCAAAAAAAAGATCGTTTTATTCAAGATCTAAAGGTTTGTTTGAAAATGGAGAATTAGTAATTTTAGTCAACAGTTCTACTGCCTCTGCAAGTGAAATTGTAAGTGGGGCTATACAAGATAACAAGAGAGGTAAAATTCTAGGTCGAAGAACTTTTGGCAAAGGGTTAGTACAACAACCAATAATGTTACCTGACTCTTCCGAATTGAGAATAACCACATCAAGATACTACACACCATCGGGAAAATGTATACAAAAACCTTATGGAGATGACATTGACTACGACAATGATATTTTAGAAAGAATAGAAAGCGGTGAACTAACACAAGAGGACTCTATTTTTGACAAAAGTATTTTCAAAGGAGGAATATTACCAGACATTTATTCGCCAATTGATACCCTGGGATATAGCGAGGCCATTAATGATATAATTTATACTAGAAAATGGAGAGATTTCTGTTTTAGTTACTTCGAAAAATTTCCAAATTCCAAGACATTAGACACCAAAGATTATTACCATAATTTTAAAGTAAAAACTAAAGAACTTGAAAAATATTTAGAGGAAAATGGTAAACAAATTAAAAGTTATACGCCAAAAGAAATTTCGGATTTAAAATGGAGTTTAATGGTGGAATTAAGTAGTTATTACTATTCAGATCAGTCGCGATACATATTAAATACTTTTAAAGATAGTGATATAAAAAAAGCCATTGAAGAAATGTCAAATTAGTATATTAAGTCATATTTTTAATCAAAATGTATAGAACACACAATAACGGACAATTAAGAATTGAGGATGTCAATCAAAAGGTCAAATTATGCGGATGGGTCCAAAAATCAAGAGATTTAGGAGGAATGACATTTATTGACCTTAGAGATCGGTATGGAATTACACAGTTGGCATTTAACGAAACATTAGACAAGACTCTTTCTGTCAAAGCAAGGAAATTAAATCGAGAATGGGTTATTGAAGTTGAAGGAATTGTAAAAGAAAGAAGTAATAAGAATTTAAAAATTGATACTGGAGAAATTGAGATAGAGGTAGATAAATTTACTGTTTTAAACGAGTCCAAAACACCTCCTTTTACCATTGAAGAAGAAACAGATGGCGGAGAAGAGTTAAGAATGAAATATAGATTTTTGGATTTGAGAAGAACCCCTTTACAAGAAAATTTAGCGCTTAGAAGTGAAATGAGTATTGAAATTCGAAATTTCTTTCACCAAAATAATTTTTTAGAAATTGAAACTCCTTATTTAATAAAATCTACACCAGAAGGAGCTCGTGATTTTGTAGTGCCAAGCAGAATGAATAAGCAACAGTTTTACGCACTTCCCCAATCTCCCCAAACATTTAAACAGCTTCTCATGGTAAGCGGCTACGATCGTTATTTTCAAATTGTAAAATGTTTTAGAGACGAGGACTTGAGATCTGATAGACAGCCGGAATTTACTCAAATTGATTGTGAGATGGCTTTTGTAAATCAACAAGAAGTTTTAGATACTTTTGAAGGATTAATTAAATTTCTTTTCAAAAAAATTTTAAAAAAAGATTTTCCAAAACCATTTCCAGTTATTTCTTATAGCGATGCAATTGAAAAATATGGTTCTGATAAACCTGACCTAAGATTTGAAATGGAATTGTCCTACTTAGAAGACCTTGCAAAAGGAAAAGGCTTTAAAATTTTTGATGAATCTGAATCTATAGTTGCAATAAGTGTTCCAGGTGCTGCCGAATATTCAAGAAAAAAATTAGATGAACTGACCAATTGGGTAAAAAGACCACAAATAGGAGCAAAAGGTCTTGTTTATGTAAAATACAATGAAGATCAAACTTTCAAATCATCTGTAGATAAGTTTTACGATCCATCTCATTTAAAACAGTGGGCTGAAAGATGTGGTGCCAATCCCGGAGATTTACTTTTGATATTAAGCGGTAAAAAATCAACTGTTCAAGCTCAAATGAATGAACTAAGATTATTGATGGGAAGTCGTCTCGGTCTAAGAGATCCAAAAGTTTTCAAGCCTGTTTGGGTGGTTGATTTTCCACTTTTAGAAAAAGATGAATTAAGTAATAGTTTTCATGCAATGCATCATCCATTTACTTCCCCAAAAACAGGTGATTTAACTATGTTAGAAACCAATCCTGAAAATGTGAGAGCTAACGCCTATGACTTGGCTATTAACGGAGTTGAAGTTGGTGGTGGGTCTATAAGAATTCACGATAGAAAAATTCAGGAGAAAATGTTTGAGATTCTTGGCTTTAGCAAAAAAGAAGCCGAAGCTCAATTTGGATTTTTAATGAGTGCATTTGAATATGGAGCTCCTCCTCATGGTGGAATTGCCTTTGGATTTGACAGGCTTTGTGCCCTGTTTGGTGGTAAAGACAATATTAGAGAGTTTATTGCATTCCCCAAAAATAATCAAGGCAGAGATGTTATGATTGAGGCGCCCTCGGAGATTGATCAAGCACAACTTGAAGAGCTAGAAATTAGCCTTCCAAAACTAAAAGACTAATTTTCTTTTTTAATAGCTATAAGAGAAATTATTCCAAGTAAGATCATAAATATAGTTTGAGAGGACCACATTAGCATTCCAAAAGACTTAGCAACTTGACCATCGTATCCATAAAGCTCAATTAAGGCGGAAGCAACCATTATTGGGTAAAGTCCAATTCCACCTGGTGTAGCACCAATGGCAATTGTTCCTGCGATAAAACAAGCAAACACAGCATTAATAGTAATATTTTCAATATCTGGTAGTGCCAAGGCCGTTATCCATAACATTGAAATATAGCAAGCCCAAATAAAAAAAGTATGAATTAAAAAACCAAATTTATTCTTCAACCTTAATATGGCTGTAGCACCTTGAATTATTCCCTTTAAAAAATCTACAACTTTAACTCTAACTTTCTTAACACCTATTAAAATTCCTATGAAAATAATTCCAAAAATCAATAAAGAAGGAAGCAAATATGGATTTGAAGAGCTATTAGATATTTGTCTAAGCTCATTAAATTTATCTTGATCTGCTTGAAATAAAAATGCAATAAAAAATACCAAACCAAACATTATAAGATCTATTACTCTTTCAATGACAATAGTTCCAAAAATTTGATCTGATTTGGTTTTTTGATACCTACTGAAATAGGCTGCTCTAGCCAATTCACCTGATCTTGGAATGGTTAAATTAATAATGTAACCAATCATGACACTGTGATACATTAGGCTTAATTTTGGTTTTAAGTCTAATGTTTCGAGCAAGTATTTCCATCTATATGCCCTACTTAGGTGTGAACAAAAAGCTATTATTAAAGCAGCTAAAACCCATCCATAATTAGCTTCTGATAAAGATTTTAAAAAATATTCTTTTTCTGTTTCTGTAGAATTTGAAACAAAATACCAAGTTAAATATACTCCAATAGCAATGGGCAGAGAAATCTTTAGGGTCTTAATTAGCTTGTTTTTCATTGATTGAGTGCAATATTATCAATTAACCTAATACCGCCCAAGTTTGTTGCAGTAAATGCTCTCCAGCTTCTAAACTTATCACCATTGTTTAGTAAATCATCAGAATGTCTAATTTCAAAATATTCTGGTTCAGAAAATTCTGCTAACTTTTTTAGGCATATTTTTTCTAGTTCTTCTCTATTTAAAAAATTAAAATTCTCTTTGCAGTATTTAAGAATTCTATATATCTCTTTTGCTTTTTCAAAATCTTTGGAGGAGAGTCTACTATTTCTAGAGCTCATTGCTAAGCCAACTTGTTCTCTTTGGGTAGGACACATAATTATTTCAATTTGTGGAAAATAAACCCTGGCTAATTCAGAAATAATTAAATACTGTTGGTAATCTTTTTCACCAAAAAATGCATAATTGGGATTTATTAATTTAAAAAATATATTCACTACTCTAACTACTCCTTGAAAATGACCCTTTCTTCTAGTTCCTTCCAATACGCTATCTAGGGTTCCTAAAGCTAACTTTATAGGTTTTTCATTTTTGTATAGAGCATCATAATCTGGACAAAAGACAAGATCGACCTCCTGGTGTTCTAAAATCATTAAATCTTCTTTAAGACTAACTGGATAGTTTTTAAGATCAGTGGGATTATTAAATTGAGTAGGATTTACAAATATAGATACTATTGTAAAATCCGCTTTTTTCTGAGATTCATTAATTAGCGAAAGGTGTCCACGGTGTAGAAAACCCATAGTGGGTACAAATCCAATTGACCTGTTGGATTCAGTAGATAAAGCTTCATTTAGTTCTTGGAGTTGTCTTACTACTTGCATTACTTATATTAACTCAATTAAAGCTACTATAAATGTTGGTTTTATGTGTTTTTTTTTTATATTTTTGTAGCTCATTATTTTTAAGCAGGAGATTAGTAGTTATGGAAAAAAGTAAAATTCTTTATGTCACCCAAGAAATCGATCCGTTTTTAATTGAATCAGAAATTTCAAGTCTTGTAAGAAAAGTCGCCCAAGGAGTTCATGAAGCAGACAAAGAAATTAGAATTTTTATGCCACGGTTTGGAGTCATCAACGAAAGGAGACACCAGCTTCACGAAGTAATTAGGCTATCTGGAATGAATTTAATTGTTAATGACTACGATCATCCTCTAATCATTAAAGTTGCATCTATTCCGCAGATTAGAATTCAAGTATATTTTATTGATAATGAAGAATATTTCAAGAAGAAGTTCTTGTTTAAAGATGCTAAAGGAAAATACTTTAAAGATAATGACGAAAGATCTATGTTTTTCTGCAGGGGAGTTTTGGAAACAGTTAAAAAACTTGGATGGATGCCTGATATTGTTCATTGTCATGGATGGATGACAGCATTAATGCCGGTCTACTTAAAATCCATTTATGCTAATGATCCTCATTTTTCGGGAGCAAAAGTAATTTACAGCATTTATAATAGAGACGAAAAACTCAAATTTTCTAAGAATTTAGATGCCAAACTAGAATTTGACGAAATCCCAATGTCAGAAATTGACATTAATGGCTCTGTCGGTGTAAATAAATTTCATGAAATAGCAGTTCAATGGAGTGATGCTATTGGAATTTGTAGTCCTGAAATTGATAATTCATTAATGGAGATTATCAAAGTCTCTAAAAAACCACTACTTGAGCACCATGAAGAAGAGCAAACAATCGATGCGCATCAAGATTTTTATGACACAGTTCTTAGTGAAAATGGAGTTCTTGCTTAGTCAGAAAGTATTGAACAAATTAAGTAATTTTTTATTTCTAGGTCTTGGTTTAATAACCATATCATTCCTCTTTAGCTCTTGCGAAAAAGACAATGAATTTGGTATTGAAATTAATCCAGACACCAATACATTAGGAGCTATTTATTCTGATACATTCTCTATACATACTTTTTCAGTTATTTCAGACAGTATTAGAACTGATGAATTAAATGGCCCTAGTCCACTAGGAAATTATATTGACCCTGTATTTGGAGAGGTAAATGCTTCTATTATTACTCAGATAAGATTAGAACAATCTTATAATTTTATACCAGATAATGGTGATATCAACGATATTATAGTAGATTCTGTAGTGCTATACTTGGCAATAGATGGATATTATGGAGATATTCAAGAGCAGCAATTTAAAGTTGAAATACTAGACGAGGATATTTTCAAAGATTCTATTTACCATAACACTACCAATGTAATTACCAAAGCAGAAGATATTTCCAATGGATTAAGTATTGAATCCGATCCTCTATTTCCTGGCTACTTTTCTGGTAATTTAGTAAATCAAGCAATTTTAGGAATTCCTTTAAATATTGAAAAATTTGCAACACCAATTGTAAACGAATCTGGCAACACTACTTTAGATGGAAACGATGGTGATAATGAATTTTTGACATTTTTTAAAGGCATAAAAATTTCTAGTGCAAATGGAACTAATGGGGGGCTCTATTACATAAACTTACTTAACTCTTTTTCTAGAATAAGGTTGTTTTACAGAGACACTAGCGGAGTTTCTTCTGAACATGATACATTGGATTTTGATTTCAATATTAATAGTAACTGTGCATACTTTCACAAAGTTATTCATGACTATTCAGGAACGCAAATAGAAAATGTTGTTAACCAACCTGATTTGGGTCAAAATCAGTTTTTCGTTCAGACATTAGGTGGCATTAACGGAAGAATGACTATTCCCAGCTTTGATTCTCTAATTGCAAAACCTGTGATAATCAATAAAGCAGAGATTATTTTGCCATTTGAGGATTACCTTTACGACGACTATCCTTCCCCAACTAGTTTATTTATTTCAAGAAAAAATATTGAAGGAGAGTATGAGTTTTTACCAGACTTGTTTGAGGGTAGTTTAGGAGGGAATTTTAATGTGGTTGATAAAAATTACACATTCAATATTACAAGACATCTAAATGAAGTTGTGGCTGAAAAAGCAATTAACGATACCATAAAAATATTTCCAAATGGAAATGGAATAACCGCCAATAGAGTAGTTTTAAATGGAATGAATTCCTCCAAAAAAGACAAGGCGAAAGTAGTAATTTCATATACAAAATATTAATATTTATGTGTGGTATAGTAGCTTATTTAGGTGAAAAAAATGCCTATGAAGTAGTAATCAAAGGTCTCCAAAGATTGGAGTATAGGGGCTACGACAGCTCCGGGGTGGCAATTCATAACGATAATTTTGTAAATGTTTATAAGCAAAAAGGAAAGGTCCAAGATCTAATTGATTTTGCCAGTGATAAAGACACTAACGGGAGCCTTGCTATTGGACACACTAGATGGGCAACTCATGGTCTTCCCAATAACGTAAATGCACATCCTCATCAATCTAGCAATGGAAAAATAAGTCTTGTACACAATGGAATTATTGAAAATTATTCTGTTTTAAAAAAAGAATTAGAACAAAGAGGACATAAATTTTTAAGTGAAACCGATACTGAAGTTTTAGTTCATTTAATCGGAGACATTCATAAAAATGGGAAACAAAGTCTATTTGATTCTGTAAGATTGGCTTTAAACGAAGTAATTGGTGCTTACGCTATTGTAGTTATAAGCGATGACAATCCCGATGAATTAATTGCTGCTAGAAAATCAAGTCCTTTAGTGGTCGGATTAGGTCAGGGAGAGTTCTTTTGCGCATCAGACGCGACACCTATAATAGAATACACTAAAAACGTAGTTTATTTAGAAGATGGAGAAATAGCTCATATAAGTCTTAAAAATGGATTGAAGTTAAAAACCATTGGCAATCAAAACAAAACACCATATATACAAGAACTAGAAATGCATTTAGAGGCCTTAGAAAAGGGTGGCTATGAACACTTTATGCTAAAAGAGATATATGAACAGCCTCAGTCAATTTTAGATTCCATGAGAGGACGTTTTAGTATTTCTCAAGGAAAAGTTGCCTTGGGTGGAATATTAGACTATGAAGAAAAGCTAATTAATGCAAAACGATTAATATTTGTGGCTTGTGGAACTTCTTGGCATGCTGGTCTTGTAGGAGAATATTTATTTGAAGAAATTGCAAGAATCCCTGTTGAAGTAGAGTACGCATCAGAATTTAGATATAGAAATCCTATAATTAATGAAGACGATGTAGTAATCGCTATTTCTCAGTCAGGGGAAACAGCAGATACTCTTGCAGCAATAAAAATAGCTAAAGAAAGAAAAGCTACACTAATAGGTATTTGTAATGTTGTAGGAAGTTCTATTTCTAGAGAAACCCATTGCGGATCCTATACCCACGCTGGGCCAGAAATTGGCGTAGCGTCTACCAAGGCTTTTACTGCCCAAGTGACAATTCTTACTCTTATGGCCATGATGATTGGCAGAAGGAAGGAAACGATAACCAATGAGAAATTTAATAGATTATTAGTTGAACTAAATGCTATCCCTGAAAAACTAAAAAATGTTTTGAAAGAGAATGATTTGATTGAAAAAATTGCCAAAATATACCATAAATCAACCAATGCACTTTATTTGGGAAGGGGTATTAATTTTCCTTTGGCATTGGAAGGGGCTTTAAAACTTAAAGAGATTTCTTATATCCATGCTGAAGGATATCCTGCTGCAGAAATGAAACATGGGCCTATTGCGTTAATAGATGAAGAAATGCCGGTTTTTGTTATTGCTACTAAGGACTCGAGTTATGAAAAAATAGTATCCAATATTCAAGAAGTAAAAGCAAGAAAAGGAAAAGTTATTGCTTTTGTAAGTCATGGAGATACAGAAGTAAAGAAAATAGCCGATCATTATATAGAGATTCCAAAATGTGACGATTTATTGGTTCCTTTATTGGCTACCGTACCTTTACAGTTGTTGAGTTACCATATAGCGCTTATGAGAGATTGCAACGTCGATCAACCAAGGAATTTAGCAAAGTCTGT
>JAYNHP010000009.1:0-3777 GCA_038108155.1 Flavobacteriales bacterium
CTAAGAAAATAAATGGAATAAATTACAAAATGCCAGTAGCAAGTGCCCAAGTAAAATCTGCAATTTTATTTGCTAGCTTAGGCGCACAAGGTGATACAAAGATTATAGAAAAATCCATATCGAGAGATCATACTGAAAGAATGTTTGAATACTTTGGAGCAAACATTACCTATTCTGAAAAAGAAACAACCTTAAAAGAAACTGATAAATTTACTTCTCAAAATATAGAAATACCCGGAGACTTTTCTTCTTCTGCTTTCTTTATCGTTGCAGCTTTAATTTCAAAAAATTCTGATATTACCCTTAAAGAAGTTGGTATGAATCCTTCTAGAATTGCTCTTTTAAACAAATTAATGGAAATGGGAGGAGATATCCAAGTGTTCAATCACTCTTTCTTTGGGAAAGAACCCATTGCAGACGTGAATGTAAAAAGTTCTGCTCTAACCTCTTGTGAGGTGACATCGGATGATGTCCCAAATTTAATTGATGAGCTTCCTGTATTATTCATTGCAAGTTCTTTTGCGGAGGGTATTTCAAGTTTCAATAAGATAGAGGAATTAAAACATAAAGAAAGTAACAGGCTAAAAGCTATGCAAGATGGCTTAGATCAAATGAAGATAAAAAACTTTTTGGATGGCAATGTTTTTTGTATCGAAGGTATGGGCAAAGATTACAAATCACCAAATTTTTTAGCTGAGACTTACTATGATCATAGGATTGCCATGTCTTTTGCTATAGCTGGTTTAAATAGTAGTTCTTCTATTGAAATTGCTTCGTCCGAGAGTATCAACACATCTTTTCCAGAATTTATTGAACTAGGTATAAAGCTAGGATGTAATTTTGAAATTAGTTAAAAATATAATAACTATAGACGGCCCTGGCGGTGTAGGGAAAGGGACTCTTGCATTTTCTTTAGCTGAAAGGTTAGGGTGGAATGTTCTTGATAGCGGTCTAATCTATAGACTTGTTGGGTATTTAAAGTCTAGAGAAGGATTAGAGACAGCACAAGAAATTGTCCATTTCCTAAATAAATCAAAAATCAAACTCATTACAAATCTTAAAGATGGTATTTGTGAAATAGGCTTAAACACTAAAGTCCTAGGGAAAGAGCTTAGAAATGAAAATATAGCTACTAAAGCGTCCGAACTCGCTAAAAAAGAAGAAATTAGAAATGCGATATTCAAAATTCAAAGGGATGCTTATGATCCTGAAAAAGGCCTTATTGCAGACGGTCGAGATATGGGAACAAATATTTTTCCTGAAGCAGCTTTGAAGGTGTTTCTTCAGGCATCTCCTGAAGTTCGAGCAGAAAGAAGAGCGAATCAGTTGAAAGAAAAGGGCATGAGAGTTATCATGCACGACCTTTTAGAGCTAATCCAGAAAAGGGATGAAGAAGATATGAATAGAAAAATATCTCCTTTAAAACCTGCTGATGATTCACTAATAATTGATACAAGTAATTTAAGTATCAATGAAGTAGAAAAAAAGGTAATGGAGCATTTTAAAAAATTATGACAGAAACATCATTTGAAAAACTTTTAGACGAAAGCCTTACAACCTTGAACTTTGAACAAGGGGCATTAATTTCTGGGGTGATAGTTGACTTAACTTCAGATTGGGTAACCGTTCATGTAGGTTTAAAATCCGAATCACTCATTCCTAGAACAGAGTTTTTAGCAGATGAAGCAGATGAAGAGCTAACTATAGGTGATGAAGTGAAAGTTTCACTCGAAGCCGTTGAAGACGGACACGGTTCTACTAGAGTATCTAGAATAAGAGCAATGCATGATGAAAGTTGGAAAAACCTTGAAGAAGCATTAGAAACCGGAGAATTAATAAAGGGTTATATTTCTGGAAAAGTCCGTGGAGGCATGACAGTCGATGTTGCCGGTGTAAGAGCTTTTCTTCCAGGTTCTTTGGTAGATTCAAGACCTATGGACAGCTTTGATCATTTAGAAAAGACTTTTCAAGAATTCAAAGTTATTAAGCTCGATAAAGAGAAAAGCAATGTCGTTCTTTCTAGAAAAGCGGTTCAAGAAGATCTAAATTCAGAAGAAAGAGAGAAGATTTTTGCTACCATCCAAGAAGGCTCGTTAATTGCTGGAACAATAAAAAACTTAACTGATTATGGAGCATTCGTAGATCTCGGAGGAGTTGACGGTTTATTACACATTACTGATATTACTTGGAAAAGAATAAATCATCCCTCAGAAGTCCTTAGTGTCGGCGATAAGCTTGATTTTAAAGTAACTAACTTTGATAAAGAAAAGTTAAGGATTTCTCTTGGGCTAAAACAATTATCTAGTGACCCTTGGGAAAATATAAAAGATATTTTCCCAATTAATTCAATCCATAAAGCCAAAGTTTCTAGTATTGCTGAATATGGATTTTTTGCTGAATTAGATTCAAATACAGAAGGGTTAGTTCACATTTCTGAAATTGATTGGACCAATAAAAGCCTTCACCCATCCAAAGTAGTCTCTTTGGGAGACGAAGTTGATGTAATGGTTTTAGAAATTGATATAGAAAAAAGAAGAGTTTCCCTAGGAATGAAACAGTGTAAAGAAAATCCTTGGCTAACTTTTTCTGAAAATAATAGCTTAGGAGATGTTGTTAAAGGCAAGGTAAGGTCAATTACTGATTTTGGAATGTTTATAGGTCTTGATGGAAATATTGATGGACTTGTTCACTTATCTGACCTATCTTGGAATCAAGCTGAAGAAGATGCAGTTAAATCTTTTGCAAAAGGCCAAGAAGTGGAAGCTGTTATCCTTGGAATAGATCCTCATAAAGAAAGAATTTCATTAGGCATTAAACAGTTGTCTGAAGATCTTTTCGACACATTTGCTAAAAATAATCCTAAAGGCACAGAACTTACTGGTTCAGTAATTTCAATAGGAGAAGACTCTATCTTTGTAAGCTTAGCTGAAGATGTAATTGGAAAAATAAAAAATAAGGAATTTAAAGATAATCTTCCTTCCGAGGGAGACAGCATAAACTCTCTTGTAACCTCAATTGATAGAAAAAATAGACAACTAAACCTATCTGTCTTTGCTTTAGAAAAATCTCAAGAAAAAGAGTTGATCAAGGAAAATATTTCAAAAAATAAACAAATTGAATCAGAAACTAAAACTTCTATAGGTGATCTTATTCAAGAAGAGCTAAGCGATTCTTCTAAAGACTAAATGAAGAAATCTGACTTTATTTCTAAACTTTCTGAAAACCTTCAAGATTACAATGAAATGGATGTAAGGCTTTCAGCTGACTTAATCCAAAAAGTAATTATTGATTCATTAAAAAAGAGAAATAGAGTCGAAATAAGAGGCTTTGGAACCTTTTGTATTAGAGATAGAAAATCTATAAGAGCAAGAAATCCTAAATCAGGTGAATCTATTGAGCTGCCAAAAAGGTCTATACCCTATTTTAGAGCTTCAAAATTATTAAAACAAAGAATAAATTAGATTGTGTTAAAATTCTAAAATGAAATATTTCTATTTCATTTTATTATCAATACTCGTCTCGTTCTTTTTTATATTCGCAAATCTAAATCCGCACTTAATTACATTGGATTTGTTTTTTGTGAAATTTGAGGGAGTATCTATTGGGTACTCTGTGATTTTTTCTGTTTTTGTTGGAGCTATCATTTCTTTATTTCTTCAGTTACCTAGGTTACTTAAACGAAACCCAAATGTTCTTTCTAATAAAAAAGATGAAAATCCTTAAACCTAAGCAAATTATCATAGCTTTGGATTTTGATTCCTTTGAGGAAGCAAGTTC
>JAYNHP010000009.1:3787-41830 GCA_038108155.1 Flavobacteriales bacterium
TTATTCGCCGTATCATTGGCGTTGGGAAAAGTGGACTTCAACCGGGAAATTCGTCCGATCCTCTCCGACAAGTGCTACAAATGCCATGGACCGGATGCAAAGAATCAAAAGTCTGACTTTCGGATTGATTCCTTTGAGGAAGCAAGTTCAATAACAAAACTATTAGATCCAGATATTTTTAGATTAAAGGTTGGAAAACAAATATATGCTGGTGAAGGACCAAAAATTATAGAAAATTTGAATAAACAAGGTTTCGATATCTTTTTAGACTTAAAGCTTCATGATATTCCAAATACAGTATACAAAGCATTGAAAAATTTTCTTAATCAGAAACTCTGGATGACAAATATCCATCTTCTTGGAGGAGAAGAAATGATACAGGCTGCTAAAGAAGCTAAAGATCATACGAAAAGTGATACCTTTCTAATTGGAGTTACTGTTCTTACAAGTCTAGATGCAAATAATATTAAAAATATGGGGTTTAGTATTCAAATTCCTGAGTTAGTTAAAATTCTATCAAAGAGCGCTAGACAAAATAATATTGATGGTGTCGTTTGCTCAGCTAATGAAGTTCCTGAAATTAAAGAAAGTTTAGGTAAAAATTTTATTACTGTAACCCCAGGTATAAGGATTCAGCAAGGTAATGATGATCAATCTCGAGTAGCGACTTTGGCGGAGGCTGCAAAAAATGGGGCAGATTATATCGTCCTCGGAAGAGAAATAACTGCTTCAAAGAATGTTTCTAAAATGATAAAAAAAGTTGAATCATATATAATCTAATTTATGGATAATAATTGGCATATAGTTAAAGAAGACGATAGATATGTTGTTTTAGATAATAACTCTTTATCAAAACTCGTACCTAGCATAACTAAGCTAAACCCAAATAAAAGTACATCTGGCCACAAGCACGCAGGCCAAGAGGAAGTTTATGTTTTTTATAAAGGAACGGGAATAATGCAAATAGATGATTCAAAATTTGAGGTCAAGCAAGGAGATGTTATTCCAGTTCCTGATGGTGCATTTCATAGAGTTTTTAATGAATCCAGAGAAGTTTTAGAATTTGCTGCAGTATTTAATGGTGAAAGGCATACAGAAGATAAGCCAAATTAGCAAAACCTATATTTCTAAATATCTTGTAATAGCTTTTTTTTTAATTCTATTACTCTCATATTCTTCTATTACAAGGACAGAGTCATATGCTGTCGCATCTAGACACCATCTTGCTACTGATATTGGAATAAAGGTTTTAGAAGAAGGTGGAAATGCAATTGATGCTGCAGTCGCAGTAGCATTTGCCCTAGCAGTTGTAAATCCTTCAGCAGGTAATCTTGGTGGCGGCGGATTTATGCTAATACATTTAGCAGAAAAAAAAGAAACATTTTCCATTGACTATAGAGAGCGTGCTCCTATGAAGTCTTATGAAAAAATGTTTCAGGATAGCGATGGAAAAGTAATAAAAGACTTAAGTTTAAATTCAATTTTGGCTTCAGGAGTTCCTGGGACAGTATCAGGTATGTTTTATGTGTCAGAGATGTTTGGAACAATTGACATTAAATCTTTAATAGAACCATCAATTAATTTAGCAAGAGAAGGTTTTGCATTATCTGATTTTCAGGCAAAAAATTTAAATAAATACAAACAAAAGTTCTCCAAAAATAAAGAGGCAAAAAAAATTTTTACACGACCAAAAGGATTTTCTGAAGGAGATATTTTGGTTCAGGAAAATTTAGGCAAAACCCTAAAAAGAATTTCCCAAAATGGAAAAGAAGATTTTTACTCAGGAGAAACAGCAAAAAGAATTTCAAATTTCTTCGAAGACAATGAAGGCATCTTAAGTTTCGAAGATTTGAGACAATACAAACTTAGGATATTAAATCCAGTTTGTGGAAGCTATAGACATTATGAAGTTTGTTCTATGGCTCCACCCAGTTCTGGTGGAATTGCTCTAGTTCAGATTTTAAACATTCTTGAAAACATTAATTTGAGTTCTCTAGAGCATAACTCAGAAGAGTATTTAAAAATTTTAATTTCTGCTATGGATTATGCTTACAAAGACAGGGCTGAATACCTTGGAGATCCTGATTTCTATAATGTACCTCAAGACTTTCTCACATCAAAAAAATACGCAGATAAAATTTTCCAGAAAATTCAAGAAAAAAAATCACCTACAAAAGCAGGTGTTAATTTAATTGAAGGCGAAGAAACAACTCATTTTTCGATTTTAGATAAATGGGGAAATGTAGTAAGTAATACCTATACATTAAATACTGCATACGGATCGGGGATAATACCTACGGGAACAGGAATTTTAATGAATAATGAAATGGATGATTTTTCATCAAAACCCGGGTATCCAAACGCATATGGCTTGATAGGGTCAGATGCAAATAAAATAGAGCCAAAAAAAACTCCACTTTCTTCAATGTCTCCTGTAATAGTTTTTCATGATAAAAAACCTTTTTTAGTAACCGGTTCTCCAGGAGGTTCAACAATAATTACTAGCGTATTACAAGAGATTTTAAATGTCATAGATTTTCAAATGTCATTAGAGGAATCCTCAAAAAAAAGTAGAATACATTTTCAACATCTTCCAGACATATTATTTCATGAACAACTTGATATTAGTCTTGTAAAATCTTTAAAAAAGGATAAAAAACTTGTTAATAGAAAATTAGGCGAAATACATTCCATTTTAATGAAAAAAGATGGTATTGAAGCATTTTCTGATGAAAGACGACCAGATGGGAAAGCAAGCTCAGTTTACAAATAGAAAATTACTGTTCGATAAAAGTATAGATTTTCCGGAATCATCAGGAGTTTATAAATTTTATAATTCAAAAAATGAAATTATATACATAGGAAAAGCTAAAAATATCAAGAATAGAGTCAAGAGTTACTTAAATACTAGAAAAGGAGAAGGTAAAAGGATAGCTAAACTTAAATCTTCAATTAAATATATTGAAACAATTATTACAAAAACAGAATCCGACGCTTTAATTTTAGAGCAAGGTTTAATTTCAAAAAAACGACCTCCATTTAATATTCAATTTAAAGATGATAAATCTTATCCAGCAATTCATTTATCTACCTCAAAAGAATATCCGGCAATTTATATTTCAAGACAAAAGAACCCTGAAAATACTATTTTTGGTCCTTTTGCAAATGTTGGAGCCATGAGACTAAACGTCAGCCTAATAAGGTCATTATTTAAAATTAGGAACTGCAAGGATATTAATTTTAAAAATAGATCTCGCCCATGCATTGAGTATCAAATGAATAGGTGTTCAGCACCTTGTGTAGGTAATATTTCTAAAGATGACTATGCATATGATGTAAAAAATACTATTAATTTTCTTTCTGGCGATACAAAAAATATTGTATTGGATCTTCAAGAAAAAATGGATTTTTACTCTAAAAAAAAGGACTACGAGAGAGCTGCAATTTACAGGGATAAAGTTCAATCAATTCGGGATACTCAAAAAAAACAAAATGTTTTAACAGGATTCGAAGATTTAGATGTTTTTGTCATAAAAAGAAATAAATTTAATTCTTGTCTTAGCGTCCTCAGAATTGAAGAGGGCTGGATTACAAGCTCTCAAAATTTTTATCCAGATTCAAAAGATAATATATCTGATCAAGAACTTTTATCAGTTTTCATAGAAAGTTATGTGATTGAAAATAAAAAAAGAGGAATGTTAAATTTGCTCTACCAAGGCGAAATTTTAAAAGAAACAAAAGATTTTTTGATAGATTTAACATCCCCGAAGATAGTTATCCATAAACCAAACAAGCAAAATAAGAATTTAATTGATATTTGCCTATCTCAGGCTGAAGATGCATTGTCAAGAAACAATAATTTTTCTTGGATTCCAAATTGTTTAGAGTCTCTTGCAAGCTTTTTACAATTAAAAACTATCAATAAGCTAGAAGGTTTTGATATCAGCCATACTTCAGGAAAAAACGTTTCAGCTTCTTGTGTATCCATAACTAAAGATGGTCCTAACAAAAAAGACTATAGGATTATGAATATTAAAAAAGATTCTAACAATGATTACTTGGCTTTGAGCGAAGCCATCCAAAGAAGATGTATAAACTTACAAAATAATGATTTAGATCTTCCAGAAGTCATCTTATTAGACGGAGGTAAAGGCCAGTTAAATGCTGTTAAAAAAAATCTTGATGAAAAATTTTTAGAAAAGATAAAATTTATTTCAGTTTCAAAAGGACCTAACAGAAATGAAAAATATGATTTTTTGCATGATGGTCTAAATAGTCACGAGTTAAAGAATATAAAAGAGATATCAAAACTTCTGCAATTAGTAAGAAACGAATCTCATCGGTTTGCAATTAATCATCATAGAAAAAGAAGATCCAAAGAAATGTTTTCATCTAACTTGGACGGAATAGATGGATTAGGGCCAAAACTAAAAATAAGTTTAATTAGATATTTTGGAGGCATAGATAAAGTTATCGAAGCTTCGCTTGATGATTTAAAATCAGCACCAGGTATAGGAGAAAGCAAAGCAAGAAAAATTTATTCTTTCTTAAAAAAATAAAAATGAATCTTCCTAATTTTTTATCATTCTCAAGAATATTTCTTTTATTTCCTATAATTATTTCATTTGAATATAACTTTTACTTATTCTCAGTAACTACTTTTATTATTGCTGCAATGACAGATTATTTGGATGGTTTGATAGCCAGAAAAAATAATTTAACAACTAAATCCGGAGCCTTACTAGATCTACTTGCAGACAAAATCTTTGTTTCAACTTTATTAATTTGGCTAACCTATAAACTTGATAGTCAATTAATTTTAATAAGTTCAATATTAATAATCACTAGAGAAATTTCTATTAGCTATTTAAGGATGTTCATGATCTCTAATTCTAGAAAAGTTGATGACTTAAAATCTGATTTTCTAGGAAAATTTAAAACCACCTTACAAATGACGGGGATTGGATTTACTCTAATCATTCCGATTTCTATAGATTACATTTCTAATATAAGTATTTCACTTATCGCCTTAAGCGCAATAATTTCTTGGTATTCATTCATTAAATATTTAAATAAATGGTTTAAAACAAATTAAAATCATAAACATTAGAAATTGGTGACATAAAATAATTTATAATGTTTTAGATGGAAGATAATCTAGAAAATATTTCAGCTAAGGAATTCTCTTTATTTGATGTCTATAATGCATTTAAAAAGTATAGTTATTTTTTTTATATTCTTGTCCCAAGCGGATTTATTATAGCTTTCATTACTTCTTCCTTAATAACGCCACTGTATTCATCAGACATTCTCATAGCAAATAATAGTGAAGGTGACGACTCTCCATCATCAGCAATTGGAGGTCTAGCATCTCTCGCTGGAATACAACTTCCACAAACGAATAGCAAGGCTGTATCAAGTCTTGCTATGTTAAATTCAAGAACATTTCTGAAATCATTTATAAAAGAATATGAACTTAAAGAAAAGCTTTTTCCAGAACAATGGAATGAAACTTCAAACACATGGTCTGAGAAGGAGCCTTCAGATATTGGTGCAGTGGGAGAATTAAAAAAAATACTGGATATTAAGAAAAAGGAAGGCGGATTGGTAGAAATCATAGTGACAAGTTATGATTCAGATCTTTCTGTATTTATTGCCAATAATATTGTCTTTTACTTTAATGACTATATGAGAAAGGCTGCTATTGAAGAATCAGAACAACTTATAAAGTTTTTGGAGAAAGAGGTCGTTAGTTCGTCTCTTACTGAAGTAAAGGCAAGAATTTTTTCTTTAATCAAAGAAAATATTGCAGATAAATCTTTAGCAAATGTAAGACAAGAGTTTGTTTACAAAATAGTAGATGAAGCTTACAAATCAAACTATCCTAGCTTTCCAAACAAATTCCAAATTAATGTAATAGGAGCTATTCTAGGTTTATTCTTTGCTGCATTGTTTAGTTTGGTCTTACATTTTTTTAGAAATCTCAATTAATTTTTTAGTCTGCCTAAATCATTATGAAAAAAGTAAAAAACTCTGTTGGAGAGGATCCCATAATCGGCATAATGGGTTTAGGCTATGTTGGCCTTCCATTAGCAGTTGAATTTTCAAATATCTATCAAACTATTGGATACGACCTTGATAAAAAAAGAATTAATCAATTAAAAAAAGGGAATGACAAGACAAATGAAATTAAAGAGAAGCATTTACTAAATAAAAAGCTATTTTTTACTTCAAGTATTAATGAACTTTATAAATGTAATACATTTATTATTACTGTACCTACGCCAATTACAAAAGATAAAAAACCAGACTTAACTTTCCTAAAAAGAGCAAGCGAGATGACTGGCAAACATTTAAAAAAAAATGATGTTGTGATTTTTGAGTCAACTGTTTATCCGGGCGTTACAGAAGATTTTTGTATACCTATTATAGAAAAAAACTCTGGCTTAGAATTAAATATCGATTTTTATGTCGGTTACAGCCCTGAAAGAATTAATCCAGGAGATAAAAAACATAGGCTTAGTGATATAAAAAAAGTTACTTCTGGATCAACTAAAGAAAGTGCGGAATTTATAGATAAGTTATACAAATCTATTATAAAAGCTGGAACTTTTAAGGCTAAAGACATTAGAACTGCAGAGGCAGCAAAAGTTATTGAGAATACACAAAGAGATATAAATATAGCCTTAATGAATGAGTTTTCGATGGTTTTTAATAAGATTGGTCTTGATACGCACTCCATATTAGAAGCAGCAAGAACAAAGTGGAATTTTTTACCTTTTGAGCCTGGGCTTGTAGGAGGTCATTGCATAGGTATAGACCCATATTATCTTGCATATAAATCTATCGAAAGTGGCCACATCCCAGAAATGATTCTTTCAGGTAGAAAGATTAATGACTCTATGCCCAAGTTTGTTTCAAAAGAAATTTTGAATCTAATGAAATACAAAAACCTTAAACTCAAGACATCAAGGGTTTTAATTTTAGGGTTTTCTTTTAAAGAAAACTGTCCTGATCATAGAAATACAAAAGTTTATGACCTTTATAATGACCTAGCAAAAAAGGTTTCTAAGGTTGACGTTTATGACCCTTTATTAGACATTCAAGAAGCAAAAAAAAATTATGATGTTAATTTTGTTATTAAAGTTCCAAAAAAATCATACGATGTAATAATTATTGCAGTTCCTCATTCTCTCTTTATAGATTTAGGGAAAAATAATTTTGAAGAATATTCGAAATCAAATCATATAATTTATGACTTGAAAAATCTTTTCAAAAAAAAAGAAAATTTTTATAGGTTATAGTTGAAAAATTTTAGTAACCACATAACCCATTTAAAAAAAAATCAGTACTGTTGGCTAATAACAGGAGCAGGAGGCTTCATAGGATCTAATTTAGTTAATTTTTTACTTAGTTTGAATCAAAAAGTGGTTGGGCTAGATAACTTTTCTTTGGGTATAAAAGACGAATTACTAAAGATTACCAAGAACTACAATAATAATTTATTTACCCTTATCGAAGGAGATATCAATGATAAAGATATCTGCATCTTGGCTTTAAAAAAAGTAGACTTTGTTTTGCATCATGCTGCCCTTGGATCCGTCCCGCGATCAATTTCTGATCCATTTAGCTCAAATGAGGCGAATATATCTGGTTTTTTGAATATGTTAATTTCTGCGAGAGATTCTAATATTAAAAATTTTATTTATGCGAGTTCAAGCTCAGCATATGGAGACCACGAATCTTTGCCAAAAGTAGAAGATGTTATAGGGAAACCCAAAAATCCATACTCAATTACCAAATATGTAAATGAACTTTATGCAAACACCTTCGAGGAGCATTATAATTTCAAATCTATTGGTCTAAGATATTTTAATGTTTATGGACCAAGACAAAGGGAAAATGGTGATTATGCTGCAGTGATTCCAAAATGGATCAAAAATATTCTCAATAAGCAAGACGTTGAAATTTATGGTGATGGCCAAACTTCCAGAGACTTTTGTTATATAGATAATGCTGTTCAGGCAAATATAATTGCAGCTTTATCTGAAAATGAAATTGCCAAAGGTCAGGTATATAATATTTCCGTTGGTGATCAAACCTCTTTGAATAATTTATTTTCTATGATTCATAATAATATTGAAAATGCCATTGGAGAAAATATTAAGGCAAGACCAATTTATAAAGATTTTAGAGCTGGTGATATTAGGCACTCAAGGGCAGATATATCTAAAGCAAAAAAATTATTGAATTATCTTCCTTCTCATAACGTTGAAAAAGGAATAAAAGAAACTGTCAACTGGTATATAGATAATAAATAAAAAATGAAAGTTTTGATCACAGGAGCTGATGGATTTATAGGCTCTCACTTAACTGAAGCTCTTTCTAGGAAGGGATATCAAGTTAGAGCTTTGTGTCAGTACAATTCATTCAATAATTGGGGTTGGTTGGAGGATATTTCATGTAAAGACGATATAGAGATTTTCTCTGGCGATATTAGAGATCCTTTTTATTGCGAAGAATTAGTTTCTGGAGTGGATATAGTTTTTCACCTTGCCGCTTTAATTGCTATTCCATATTCATATATATCTCCTCAGAGTTATATTGAGACAAATATTCAAGGAACATTAAATATTTGTCAGGCCTCGGTTAAAAATAAAGTCAGCAGGGTTTTGCATACTTCGACAAGTGAAGTTTATGGTACAGCTAAATTTGTTCCAATTAATGAAGACCACCCATTACAACCACAGTCTCCTTATAGTGCAAGTAAGATCGGAGCAGATGCAATAGCTATGAGCTTTTTTAATTCCTTCAACTTGCCTCTTACAATTGTAAGACCTTTTAATACATATGGACCTAGACAATCTGCTAGAGCTGTCCTTCCGACAATCATAACTCAAATTGCAAATGGCGCTAAAGAGATTAGTCTTGGTGACACAACACCAACAAGAGATTTTACTTATGTAGAAGATACATGTTCAGGTTTTTTAAAGTTATCTACATGCGACGACTCCATTGGAGAGACAGTAAATTTAGGATCAAATTCTGAGATTAGTATTTCAGATGCTTTAGAAATTATAAAAAAATTAATGAAAAGTGATGTTAATTTCATTTTAGATAAAGAAAGGATAAGACCAAAAAATTCAGAAGTATATAGGCTATGGAGTGATAATTCTAAATTACGAAGGTTAACGAATTTTTACCCAAAAACTTCTATCGAAGAAGGATTGAAGAAAACGATAGATTGGATCTTGATTCCAGAGAACCTTTCGAGATATAAATCTGAAATTTATAATGTTTGAGGACCTTGTAAAATTTATTAGAGATTTATATCAGACTAATTCTTTCATCCCTCTTCATGAGCCTCAGTTTTTAGGGAAGGAAAAGGAATATTTGCTTGATGTTATAGACTCTACATTTGTCTCTAGCGTAGGCAAATCAGTAGATATATTTGAAGAGCGTATAACTAACTTTACTGGAATAAAATATGCAACAGCTACTGTAAATTGTACCTCTGCAATCCACCTGTCCTTGCTTTTAGCTGGAGTCAAAGAAGAAGACGAGGTCATAACTCAGTCTTTTAATTTTATTGCTGGCGCTAATGCTATTTCTTACTGCAGAGCAGATCCAGTATTTGTCGATATAGATAAAGACACTCTTACAATGTCACCTATTAAATTAGAAAAATTTTTAAAATCTAATTACGAGATTAGAGAAGATGGTAATAGTTGGAATAGAGTTACTAATAAAAGATTAGTGGCTTGCTTACCCATGAATACTTATGGATTTCCTACTGATACAAAAGGACTAAAACAGATATGTGATAATTTTAATATAAAGTTAATTGAAGATTCAGCTGAATCGCTAGGAAGTTTTTGCAAGACTAGACATACAGGATCAGAATCAATCCTTTCTACTCTAAGTTTTAATGGAAACAAGATCATAACTACAGGAGGTGGAGGAATGATTCTTACCAATGATCAAAGCTTTCACAACAAAGCAAAGCATTTATCTACTACTGCCAAATTACCTCATAAGTGGGAATTCAATCATGATCAAATAGGATTTAATTTCAGAATGCCGAATCTCAATGCTGCGCTAGGTCTTGCACAGCTTGAGATGATAGAAGATTTTATTATTAGCAAAAGAAATATTGCCCAAAAGTATCAAGAATGGGGAATAAAAAAGAATTTAGTTTTTATAAAAGAACAGGAAGGTTCCAAATCTAATTATTGGTTAAATTGTCTAATGACAGAGGACCGCCATGAAAGAGATAGCTTATTAGAATACACTAATTCAAATAATGTTATGACCCGACCCTCCTGGACACCTTTACATATGTTAGAAATGTATAGGCAGAATTTTAAATCTGATTTAAAAGATACTGTCTGGGTTCATGAAAGACTAATTAATTTACCCAGTTCGCCAATCTTAAAGCTCTAATGAAAATACTTTTGGCTGGTTCAGAGGGTTTTATTGGGAAAGCGTTTCTAGATAACTTATCAAAAGATTTTGAAATCATATGCACTGGTAGAAATCTTACTAAAGAAAATAAAACTCATATAAAGATAGATTTAGTTCTTGATGACTTAAATAAACTTCCTGAAGATATTGATATTATTGTTAATCTTGCTTCTCAACAACCCTCTGGAATCAATGTTTCTTGGGATGATCTTTACAAAGGGAATGTTATATCAACATTAAAATTATGGGATTATGCGAGGGAAATAAGTGCTAAAAAATTTATCTATATATCAAGCACTTCTTTGTTTAATCAGAGTTCGCCAAGTAATAAATTAAGACATGATTCAGTTGCTTTACCACTTACTGAATATGGTCTAACTAAATACATTAGTGAAATACTTTTAAAAATGAGGTCAGAGGATGAAAATATCAAGACAATAATATTGAGATTTCCTTCAGTTTTTGGTGACGGCCATAAAGGAGGTTTAGTTAAAACTTTTTATGACTTAGCTTTAGAAAATAAAACTATAGATGTTTTTAATAATGGCAAAATTTATAGAAATTTACTTTTTAAATCGGATGCTGTTTCAGCCATAAAGAAATGCATAGAAAATGAAACATTAGAAAATTTCGAAATTTTTATGATTGGAAGTAGTGACTCTTTACGTTCTAAAGAAATAGCAAAAAAAATTATAAAGTTGACTAAATCAAAATCGCGAATAAATCTTGTAAGCAAGCCTTCTCCTGTTGACTCAGATATCTTTTTAGATTTAGAAAAATCCATTAATAAATTAAACTTTAAACCATCTTCTATTGAGCATGGATTAAAATGTTTTATAGAAGGCATGAATAATGAAATATAGAACATCTTCACCTCATTTTCCTAAGGAGGATATAGAAGAGATTCTTCCTAAAATATCAGATATCTTGGAAGGAAAAGGCCTTTTGAGTATGGGAGATAATGTTAAAGAATTTGAGTCCTCTTTCTCGTCTTTCGTTGGCTCACGAGCAGCTGTAGCTACTAATTCTTGTTCTAGTGCTTTAGAAATTTCTTTAAATGCTCTTGGCGTTGGTACTGGAGATGAGGTTATAGTTCCAGCACAAACTTTTATTGCAACGGGATCTTCTGTAGTTAAAGTTGGAGCTAGGCCAGTATTCTGCGAAATAAATAAAAATTTTTTAATAGATTTTGAAGATTTAAAAAAGAAAATTAATGAACATACAAAAGCTGTAGTAATTGTTCATTTTGCCGGTTTAATCCATGAAGATATATTGAATATAAGAAAATTTCTAAATGAAAAAGGCATTTTCTTAATAGAAGATGCTGCCCATGCAATTGGCTCTTCTTTGAAAGGTATTAAGGCTGGCAACTTTGGTGATTTGTCCTGTTTCTCTTTTTTTTCAACGAAAAATATGACAACTGGGGAAGGTGGCATGATCACTTCAAATAACATCGATCTTTCAAAACTTTGTTCAAGTATTCGTAATAGAGGTTTAGACCTAGACTCATCTTCTGAGCAATTTATCAACATTGGTAGCAACAGCAGAATGACAGAGATACAAGCTTTACTAGGAATATATCAACTAAAAAGAATTCAAGAATTCAATTTACATAGAAATAGGATCGCAGAAATTTATAACAAAGAACTTACTTCCTTTTTTGATACAAATATTCTGTCAAGACACATAAAATCTAATGACAGTGTATCTTCTTATTGGAAGTATTGGGTTTCACTTGAAGAAGGTTACTTCGAGGCTAGTGATAGAATTAAGATAAAAGAAGAGATGAATGCTTTATCTATTCCTGTAGATTGGGCCTATAGTCCTTTGCTTCATTTACAACCAGTATTTAAAAAAATGTATGATATCAGCGAAGGTTATCTTCCTTTTTCTGAAGAAATCTCAAAAAGGCACATTTGCCTACCTATACATGCATTGATCAGTGAAGAAGATGCAGTTTTTATAATAAAAAAATTTTCTGAAATAGTCTCAAAGTTAACGCAAGTTAATAACAAATAATAATCAATGAAATTAAGTATTCATCAGAGTCAATATATACCATGGCCAGCATATTTTAAGAAAATAGCTCTTTCGGATAAATTTATTATTTTAGATGATGTCCAATTCCAAAAGAACGGTGTTCAGAATAGAAATAAATTGAGAAATAAAAACGGGGAATTTTGGTTAACAATCCCTGTTAAAGGTTCTTTGGGAGACTCCATTAAAGATAAAGAAATTGCACACGATAAATGGAAAAAGAAGCATTTTCAGTCTATGTCTCAATCTTATTCAAAGTCGCCATTTTGGGACTCCTTGAAAGATGAGATTGAAGCTTTATATTCTCAAGAAACTACTAAGTTAAATGATATAAATATCTTCTTTATAAAATTTATAATTTCGAAATTAGAAATTGATACTGAAATAATAATTTCTTCGAATGAAGATTTTAGCGGTAAAAAATCAGACTTAATCCTAAATATATGTAGCAAATTCAATGCATCCAAGTATTTGAGCGGTACAGGAGCTAAAGATTATTTAGATATTGACAGTTTTAACGAAAAAGGAATCATTATAGAGTTTATGGAGTCGTTGCCAGCTATCTACACTCAAATACATGGTGATTTTATGCCCGGTCTTTCTATTATTGATATGATGATGAATACATCTTCTGAAGAGATAAGAAAATACCTATACGAAGAGAATTAAGTCAATGGCTAAGAAGATAAAGAAAATACTAGCTGTTACGGGAATAAGATCTGAGTATGATATTTTATTCCCTGTAATAGATTCATTGAGAAAGCATAAATCTTTTCAGGTCCAACTGGTAGTTTGTGGGGCGCACTTATCCGATTGGCACGGAGATACTTTTAAAGACATTGAATCAGATAAATTCGATGTAGTTGAAAAAATTGATTATCTTTTAATGACTAATAGAAAAACTCAAAGAGCGAAGGGAATAGGCAATTTAATTTCTTCACTAACTCAAACAGTTGACCGTATCAAACCAGATTTTATTCTATACGTTGGCGATAGAGAAGAGAGTATCGCATGTTCGATAGTAGCAAACTATATGAATGTCTTAGCAGTTCATATAGGCGGAGGAGATTCAGTATATGGTAATGCAGATGATCCTATTAGATTTGCTTGTAGCGAGCTTGCACACATTCATTTTACTACGTCACAACAGTATGCCGATAATCTTTTAAAGATAGGTGAAGAACCAAGGCGGGTTTTTTTTAGTGGCAACCCGGCTTTAAAAAACATAAAAGACGTTCCTTCCATTTCAAAAAAAGAAATTTCAAAGAAGCTTGATTTTAATCTCAATAAATATGCTGTGATAATCAAACATCCCTTATCCTCCTCTAAAGAAGAATCTTATTATCAGATGAAAACTACTTTAGAAGCAGTAGGTGAATTCACAAAAGAAAGAAATATTGAGGCTGTTGGTATATTTCCAAATACTGATCCTGGCTCCTATGACATATTAAGAGCAATAAAAGAAGAGGAGAGTAATTCAATGAAATTCTTTAAAAATCTTCCTAGAAATATTTTCGTTAACTTAATAAGGCATGCTTCATTATTAATTGGAAATTCCAGCATGGGAATATTAGAAGCACCCTACTATAAATTACCAGTAATCAATGTAGGAGATCGCCAACTTGGAAGGTTAAATGCAGGAAATGTTAAGTTTGTAAATTATGATAAGAAAGTTATCAAATCCGCTATGGAAGAGGCCATATTCAACTCAACTTATATAGAAAAAATAAAGTCTTTAAAAAATCCATATGGCGATGATGATGCTCACGAAAGAATAGTTGAAGTTCTTGAAAATCTAGACTTTGAAGACAAAACCTGGCACATAAAACAAAAGGTGTTTTAGTAATGAAAAAAGTTATCGTCATTTCTCCACATCCAGACGATGAAACTATAGGTTGTGGAGGGACTCTTCTAAAGCATATTTCAAATGGAGATCAAGTTTCTTGGGTCATTGTTACAGACATAAAAAAGATGCCAAATATAAATAAAAATAAATTAGACCAAAGAAATAAAGAAATTATTGATGTTTCTAAAAGTTATGGTTTTCACAAAACATTCGAACTCGGGTTTCCCGCAACTCTCTTAGACACATTGCCAAAAAGAGATTTAATCTCATCATTAGCTGATGTTATAAACGAGATAAAACCTGAAATTTTATATCTCCCTTATGAAAACGATGTTCATACAGACCATGAACAAGTTTTTATAGCAGCTTCTGCATTCACCAAATCTTTTCGTTTCCCTTTCATAAAAGATATTTATGTTTATCACACTTTGTCTGAGACAGATTTCAATCTAGACCCAAAAAAGTCTAGCTTCAAACCAAATTACTTTGTTGATATTACCGAACACTTTGATAAGAAGTTAGCTATTATGAAAATCTATGAGTCTGAATTAGGCAATCATCCTTTTCCTAGATCTCTTGAAGCGATTAAGTCTCACGCAACCTTAATGGGAAGTATTTCGAATACTAATTATGCTGAGGGCTTTGTCATCATTAAGCAAATAAGATGAGTACAATTGTTATTGCAGAGGCCGGCGTTAATCATAATGGCGACTTGCAGAAAGCTTTCCAGCTTGTTGATGCAGCATCAGAAGCCGGTGCTGATATTGTAAAATTTCAAATTTTTAAAGCTGAAAATTTAGCTACCACCTCGGCAGAAAAGGCAAATTACCAAAAGAAAACAACCAATTCATCTGAGTCACAATTTTCTATGCTTAAAAAGCTTGAACTTGATAATGAATCTTATTTTAAGTTACAAAAATATTGTCATCAGAAAGAAATTGATTTTCTATTAACTGCCTTCGATTTTGATAGTTTGAAATTTTTATTAGACGAACTTAGATTAAAAATTCTTAAAATACCTTCAGGAGACATTACTAATGCTCCATTGATTTTATCTCATGCCGTCTCAGGCAGGGATATCATTCTTTCAACAGGCATGTCTAATTTAAATGAAGTAGAAACAGCATTATCAGTTATTTCATATGGATATTTAAACCAAAACATCAATTTAAAACCTTCAATTGAAGATTTTAAAAAAGCCTACAATTCCTCTGAAGGAAAAGATTTGTTAGAAGAAAAAGTTATTCTTTTGCATTGTACAACCGAATATCCAGCGCCTCTAAAAGATATCAACCTTGATGCCATGAATACCTTAAAAGATCATTTTAAATTAAAAGTGGGATATTCAGATCATAGTGATGGGACTTTAGTTCCTATCGCGGCAGCTGCTTTAGGAGCAAAAATTATAGAAAAACATATAACTTTAAACAAGAATGATATAGGTCCAGATCATAGAGCATCTTTGGAGCCAGATGAGTTCAAAAGAATGATTTCAAGTATTAGAAAAGTAGAGTTACTAAAAGGTGACGGCATAAAAAAACCAAGAGAATCTGAGTCATCAAATATTATTATTGCAAGGAAGAGTATTTTTGCTAAAAAAATAATCAAGGCCGGGGAAATTTTTTCTGAAGAAAATATTGCTTTAAAAAGGCCTTTTAAAGGACTCGACCCGATAACGTATTGGGAAGTCTTAGGTCAGAAAGCTACTAGAGATTATGAAGTAGACGAGGCAATTGAATGAAAATAGGCTATTTTGCAGATGGTCCTTGGTCTCATAAAGCTTTAGAGAGAATAGTTTCTGATAGGAAATTAGAGATATCTTTTATTGTTCCAAGATATGCTTCTCAAGACTCTGTTCTCAAGGAATGGGCAAAAAAACTAGGAGTTGATTTTATTCCTATGAAAAATGTCAATTCTGAAGACTCTATAAATAAATTAAAAAGCTATAAAGCTGACATATTTGTTTCTATGTCATTTGATCAGATTATAAAGAAGGAAGTCATATGTTTACCGGAAAAAGGTTTCATTAATTGTCACGCAGGAGCCTTGCCATTTTATAGAGGCAGAAACGTACTTAACTGGGTATTAATAAATGATGAAAAAGATTTCGGAGTAACGGTTCATTACATTGATGAAGGGATTGATACAGGCGATATAATTTTACAAAACAAGAGTTTGATAACTGATGATGATTCTTATAAAACTTTATTAGAAAAAGCTATCGACCTTTGTGATAAGACCCTCTACGAAGCTCTTGTAAAAATCTTAAATGGTGAGAATCAAAGAATTAAACAAAAGGAGATACATCCTGTCGGAAGTTATTTTGGAATCAGAAAAGAAGGCGATGAATGGATTAACTGGGAATGGACCTCAAGAAAAATATTTAATTTCATTAGAGCAATTACAGATCCAGGACCTTGTGCACAAACTATGTTTGAAGAGAATCTTATCAAGATAAGAAACTCTAAAGAAATTCCTAATTCTCCAAAATACGTTTCCACTCCAGGGGAAATAGTGGGCAAAACAGACGATTCTTTAATTTTAAAAACTGGAGACAGTACTCTGTCAATAAATTCTTATGATAGTTTAGATAAAAAGAACGATATGGCGCTCAAAGCTCTAAGAATTGGCAACCGCTTATATAAACCAAATCATTAATTTTATTTATAATCTACGAGGAGAAAAATTTTGACTAAAATTAATTGGATGGCATCTACCTTGCTCAAAGATGAGTCTATGGAGAAAGCTATAAAAAATCTTAATCTTCAATCAACAAGGATTGTTCTTGTAATTGATAATAATCAAAAGTTATTGGGAACTATCACAGATGGCGATGTCCGAAGAGCTTTACTTGAAAACAAGTCAATGGATACTCCTTTATGTGACTTCATGAATCCTAATCCTACTACAGCTTCTGAAAATGAAGATATGGATTCAATATTAAAATTAATGCAAAAAAATGATCTTATCCAGATTCCTATCATAGACTCCAAGTCTAAAATTGTTGGTCTAGAAACCCTTCATCACTTAATCGAAAATGAGACAATAAATAATCCCGTATTTTTAATGGCGGGAGGGTTTGGCAAGCGGTTAGCACCTTTAACCGATGAGATGCCTAAACCTCTTCTTAAAATTGGCTCTAAACCCATATTAGAAATCATAATGGATAACTTCATAGATCAAGGATTTAATAATTTTTATATCTCTACCCATTTTCTTGCAGAAAAGATAGTTGATTACTTTGGAGATGGAACTCTTAAAGGAATTTCTATTGAATATATACATGAAAAAAAACCTATGGGAACTGCTGGATCTTTAGGACTATTGCCTCAAGAGAAAATAGACTCGCCGATAATTATGATGAATGGAGATTTACTTTCTAAAGTCAATTTTATAGATCTCTTAAGCTATCATAATGATAAACCAGGAGAAATCACCATGTGTATCTCTGAATATGAATTTCAAGTGCCTTATGGCGTAATTAAAACTGATAAAGAAAGGCTCAAAGGAATTGATGAAAAACCTTCTCAGAAATTTTTTATAAATGCTGGTATTTATGTTGTTGAGCCATCTGTCATTGAAAAGGTTAATAACAATGAATATATAGACATGCCAACCTTGTTAGATGAAATGATAAATGATGGTATTGAAATAAATGTTTTTCCTATTCATGAGTACTGGCTCGATGTTGGCAAAATCGAAGATTTTAATATGGCTAAAAAGGAAATAAATAAAGATGACCAATAATGAAAAATACTTGGTTGTTGGAGCGGGAAACATATCTAAAAAACATATCGATAATATAAAGAGACTAAAAAGAAATAGCTTGGTATTCAATTTGTCTTCTTCAGGTCGGAATATTGATCCTCAATCTAATAATGCAGATTATTTATTAAGAAACTTTCAAGAAGCTCATGAACATAAATTTAGCGCAGTCATTATTGCTTCTCCAGCTAGTTTTCACATAGAACATGCATTGTTTTTTTCTTCCTTAAAGATACCCTTGCTTATTGAAAAGCCTTTGTCTGACAATTTAAAAAAATATGAAGAAGCAAGTAATGCCCTTTTAGATTTAAATGAAAAAATAAAAATTGCTTACAATCTAAGATATCTCAATTCGATGGTTTTTTTTAAGAATTTTTTACGTGAAAATTTATTGGGAAAAATATATTCGGTTCAATCAGAAGTAGGGCAAAACCTAATTAATTGGAGACCAGAAAAAAATTATAAACATACTGTTTCTTCAAACAAAAAACTTGGCGGAGGCGCTCTCTTGGAGCTAAGTCATGAATTGGATTACCTGACTTGGATTTTTGGTGACATTCAAAGTGTTTTCTGCAAACTTTCTAATACCAACCATTTCGATATTGATGTTGAAGATAATGTTGAATCTATTCTTCAAACAAAAAGTGGCTTATGTATCAACTTACATATGGATTTTTTACAAAATAAAACTATAAGAAAATGTAAGGTTACAGGAGAAAAGGGCACTTTAGATTTTGATCTTTTAGAGAATAAAATTATTCACTATCAAGAAAATGAAAAATTAAAGATTGTCTATAACGAGAATGTTTTTGATCAGAATCAGCCTTACATTGACATGCTTCAAGATTTCTTAAATCCAGATAAAGAGAAATTAGATAATCTTGCAAGCCTAGATGAAGCTAAATATGTTTTAGCAATCATAAAGGCTATGAGAGCTTCATCTAAAGAAAATTCTCTAATCAAGGTAGATTGAATAATGAAAACATTTGCATTTATATTTGCTAGGGGGGGTTCTAAAGGGCTTCCAAAAAAAAATATTTTAAATGTAGGAGGGCTTCCTCTTATTGCTCACTCCATTCTTTCAGCTAAAAATAATCAAATGATTGATGATGTTTTTGTTTCAACAGACTCAAATGAAATTGCAGAAGTTTCTAAAACATTTGAAGCTAAAATTATAAAGAGACCAAAAGAACTTGCACAAGATGATTCTTCAGAATGGTTAGCTTGGAATCACGCAATCAATTATGTTCATGATCAAGGATACTTTTTTAATAGGTTTATAAGCTTGCCTGCAACTGCACCCCTTAGAGCTGATAAGGATATTAATAAATGTCTCTTAGCTCTTAAAGGAAATGTTGATGTAGTTATAACCGTAACTCCAGCAAATCGTAATCCTAGTTTTAATATGATTAAAAGAGATGCTAAAGGCATTAGTAATTTAATTTTAAAATCTGACGTCGCAAGAAGACAAGATGCTCCTTTAGTATATGACATGACTACTGTGGCATATGTGACCACACCAGAATATATTTTAAGTAAAAAAAATCTTTTTGAAGGAAATACTTACTCAGTTATCATTCCTAAAGATCGAGCTATAGACATAGATGACGAGGTAGACTTTATTTTAGCAGAGAGGTTATTCGAAATAAGAAATGATTTTACAAAATAATACAGTATTAGTTGTAGGAGCCAATGGCAGGATTGGATCAGTTATTTCAAAAAGATTGTTAGAGGAAGGTGCTAATGTAATAGCTGCAGATTTAAATCTACAAAATCTCAAAAATAATGAATTTGGTGAATACAAAGATAAATTTCTCAAAATTGAGATGGACATCACTAATAAAGAGTCTATAGAAAAAGTATTTGAATTTGCTTTATCCAAGTTTGGTGTAATAGACTCTGCTATCAATACTTCATATCCTAAAGGTAGTGAGTATGGAAAACATTTCTTTGATGTTTCTTATGATTCTTTTACTGAAAATCTATCTCTTCATGTAGGAGGATTTTTCTTATTTATGCAAATTTGTGCTAAATACTCGTTATCCTCAAACCAGAAGTTTTCCTTGCTAAATTTCTCTTCTATATATGGCAATATAGCGCCACGATTTGAAATTTATGAAAATACTGACATGACAACCCCAGTTGAATACGTAGCAATGAAATCGGCAATTCAACATTTATCTCAGTATGTGAGCGCTTATACAAAGAACTCAAAATTCAGGGTAAATTGTATTAGTCCTGGAGGAATATCAGATAATCAAGACGCTAAATTCTTAGCTAAATACAAAAAATTTTCCAGAGAAAAAGGCATGTTAGATGTTGAAGACCTTTTAGGTACCGTCTTATATTTGATTTCAGAATCCTCTGAATACGTATGTGGTCAAAATATTATTGTTGATGATGGTTTTGTGGTTTAAAAAAATTTAAATCTTTAAAAATGTCATCAAAACAAAAAGTAGTCATAATTGATAGAAAGAATGCAAATATAAATTCTCTGAAGAATGCAATTCAACACGTAAGCGATTTTCATTTATCCGTTTCAAGTGATATGAAAGAAATACAAAAGGCTGATTTTTTGGTTTTAGCTGGTGTAGGCGCTTTTGGTGATGGCATGGCTGATCTTATAGAAAAAGATCTGGTTGATGGACTTATGTATCAAGCGCTTATTAAGAAAAAGCCTTTTCTTGGCATATGTTTAGGCATGCAAATGCTTTTTTCTGAATCAGAAGAAAAAGGGATTAATAATGGCCTAAATCTAATTGAAGGCAAAGTTAAATATCTTGATCTTGATCCCTCTTATAGAATTCCTCATATTGGATGGAATAACATTGAATACGAAGAAGATAATAAAATATTCAACGGTTTAGGGCCTGATAAGAACTTTTATTTTGTTCATAGCCTTTCTGCAGAATGTGATGAAGAAAATATAATTGCTAAAGTTGACTATGATAAGAAAATAACCGCAGCAGTCCAAAAAGATAATATTTTAGGCTTTCAATTTCATCCAGAGAAAAGTCAAGGGAATGGGATGATTCTATTAAGAAACTTTTTGTCAGGTAGATACTACGATGCTTAAACCAAGGCTTATACCTTGCATTGTAACTAGAGGTGACATGGTAGTACAAAGTATAAACTTTAAAAGATATCTTCCAATTGGAAATATAAAAACAGCAATAGAATTTTTTGTAAAATGGGATGTTGATGAAATAGTAATATTGGATATTACAGCTTCCAAAGAAAATCGACATCCAAATACTGAATTAATTGAATGGGCCTCATCTGAGTGCTTTGTTCCCCTTACTGTTGGTGGAGGTATTAAAAACTCCCAAGATATCAGAAATTTATTAAATTCCGGAGCAGATAAAGTTTGCATAAATTCAGCTGCTAGGAATGATAAAACTCTTGTGGAAGAAGCAAGCAACATTTTTGGTGCACAATGTATTACTGTCTCAGTTGATGTTATTTATAAAGATGGGGAATACAAAGTTTATACTTACGAAAACGATGATATTTTAGACATCTCTCTCATTTCATATATTAAAAGTCTGGAAAAAAAAGGAGCTGGAGAAATTTTTTTAAATTCCGTCAATAGAGACGGCAGCAAAGAGGGCTATGATATAAAACTCATAAAATCTGTTACGGATAATGTAAACATTCCAGTAATTGCATGTGGCGGTGTAGGAAAAAATAGCCATTTTTCAGAGGCAATAATTTACGCAAATTGTTCTGCAGTTTCAGCATCAAATATTTTTCAACATACAGAACATAGTACAATTTCCGCAAAAGCCATGTTGCTTAAGGACGGAGTAGAAGTGAGGCTTAATGGAGATGTTAAATACAATAATTTTGAATTTGATCACATGGGAAGGCCTTTCTAATGAAATATTGTAAGAGATGTATTTATCCTGAAAATCATCCTTTGGGACTTACATTTGATGAGAGGGGTGTTTGTAGCGGGTGTCTGATTCATGAGGAGAAATATGAAATAGATTGGAAAAAAAAGCATGAAGAATTTGATAAATTATTATCTCAGTACAGAAATAAGTTTAACTCCCATTATGACTGCATAATACCGGTTGTTGGTACAGGAGATGATTTTTTTGTAGTGGATACTATAAAAAATGAATTCAATATGAACCCTCTTCTTGTAACTTATAACAATCATTTCAATACTAAAGTAGGTATAAGAAACTTAGCTAGATTACTCACTGAGCTAGATTGTGACCATATGGTTTCTACTGTTGGTCCCGAAACTGTTAAAGAAATTACAAGACTATCTATTAAAGAGCTTGGAGATATTTATTGGCATGTTCTTGCAGGAACACAAACATTTCCTGTTCAAGTAGCAACTAAATTAAAAATCCCCTTAATTATATGGGGCGTAAATGGTTGGTTAGACCAGGTTGGTATGTTTTCCCATCACGATCAAGTAGAAATGACAAAAAAAGTAAGGAAAGAGCATTCTCTCAGGAGGAGAGATGCTGAATCTTTAATTGGGAAAAGTAAAAATATTTCAATTAAAGATTTACAAGCTTTTACATACCCTTCAGATAAACAATTAGAAAAAAACAGAGTAAGAGGAGTGTATTTGGGGAACTATGTATTTTGGGATTCTCAAAAACAAATAGAAAAAGCTATAGATAAGTTTGGTTATGAAACTATTTCTCAAGAAAGAACATTTAACAATTACGAGTCTATATATTGCTGGAATAATGCAGGAGTGCATGACTATATTAAATTTCTAAAATATGGTTACGGGAAAGTAACAGACCATGCATGTAGAGATATAAGATTAAAAAGAATTTCTAGAGAACAAGGAATAAAGCTTGTAGAAAAATTTCAAAATATTGAACCGGATACTCTTAATAAATTTCTTGAATGGGTAAATCTCTCTAAAGAAGAGTTTATGAAATCAATTAATTCTTTTAGAGACAAGCGGGCGTGGAAAGAAACAAGCAAAGGAAACTTTGTCTTAAGAGATTCAATTATCAATCATATTGATGATGATGGTGTTGATGCTGTCAGATTAAATGTTAGCGATCCTAGAGAGTACAAGCTAACAGAGTTAAAGGAAGATCATGATATGAATGATGATTACATTCTTCTGGGTAGAGCTTTTATTGATGAAAAAAACTTTAAGGCAATCGAAGGATGAAATACTGTAAAAATTGCGTAATGCCAGATACGAAACCTGGAGTTTACTTAGATGAGAGAGGTTTATGTAATGCTTGTAGGAGTCAAGAAATTAAATCACAAATTGATTGGAAAGAAAGATTTAAAGATTTAGAAAAAATAGTTTCAGAAATAAAAAAACAAAATCATCCTTTTTATGATTGTATAGTTCCTGTAAGCGGAGGAAAGGATAGTTGGGTGCAAGCACTAACTTTATCAAAGAAGCTTGGACTAAAGACACTATGTGTTACTTTAGCTAATCATCTTCCTACAACAGAAGGAATAGAAAATCTCAATAACATGATCAAAGATCTAAATGTAGATCATATGAAAATTAATCTAAAACCAAGTTTTTATAGGTCAGTCAGAAGAAAGTGTACTATTAAACAAGGCGAGCCAAATTGGGCGGAGCATTGCGCAGTTTTTTCTAGTGTAGTAAACATTGCAGTCATTTACGATGTTCCGCTTATTGTTTGGGGTGAAGATATTGCATTTGAGTTTGGAGGCAGCCAAAGACAAGAAAGTACTGCAAGCGCAATGGAAATTGACAGAAGCGATTTAAATAAAGAAGGAAAGGTAATTGAAGATTGGCTTGATGAAGATTTGTCTGAAAGAGATACTTTTTTTTATAAGTATCCTGATTATGAGATTCTAAAGCAGGCTAACATTCAAAGTATTTATCTTGGACACTACACAAACTGGTATGGAAGAAAGAATTATGAAGAAGTTAAAGCTAGAGGCTTTACAGAAAGAAAACTAGGACCACTATCTGGAAATTATCTTTCTTACGATAATATTGATGAAAAGCTTTGTGAAATAAATATATGGTTTAAATATCTAAAATTTGGATTTTGGAGATCTACAGATCAGACTTGCTACGATATATGGAATAATAGGTTATCGAGAAAAAAAGCTATAAGTATAGTGAATGAACTTAGTGATCAATTCCCAGAAGAATATTTTCAAGATTTTTTAAGATTTCATAATATCTCAGAAACTGAATTTTGGGAGATAGCTGAAAAGTACAGAAATAAAGATATATGGGAGTTTTCAGGAAACAAGTGGAATCTAAAACACCCCCTGAAAGATATATAACCCAACATTTATTCATTACTTAACAGTTCAATTATGAATAATGAAATACAAGATCAGATAAGCAGATTTTTAGATTTTGAAGAAAATCTTGAAATAGATAAGCTCGTTTACAAGAACTTATCGATTTGGCCTATCTTAAGGACAGCAGTATTTGAAGAGATCTTTAGAGAAAAAAATCTTTCTTTAGGCTCACAAAATAATAATCCAAGAAGATCTTATCTGAATCCTAAAAGTTTTTACTTTCTACTCAAAGAAATACTAACCTTTTCTTTTTTATTTAATAAAACAGATGTTTTATTAATAAATAATGATCCTAAGACAAAAATAATAGATGGAAATCTCACAACTAAATTAGTTTGGGGATTTACTAAATCATTAGAGTCTGATTTTAAAATAAGTATTTTAAATACTCAGTCAGTTCATTTGAGCCCAAACTTTAATTCCATAAATATCTCTCGGATTCTTTCATTCTTGACAAGAATCATGATTATATTCAGAGGTTACAAAGAATGGAAAATTTCAGAGAATTACTTGAATAAGAGCATAAATAAATTTTATGGAATACAGCTCAACTGGAAAAGAATTTATAGGGATAACCTTATTAGACAAATATTCTTGGGTTACATATTAAGAATAATAATAAGAATTAAGAGTCCAAAAATTATTATCTTCTCAGATAATGGTTCAATGAGTTTAGTAAATAAAATAGCAAACGATAGAAATATTCCTACAGTAGATTATCAGCATGCAGTCTTATCAGATTACTATATTATTTATAATCACAATAGAAGCACTAGTTCTTTGTATAAGGAACATCTTTCCAAATACTTTTTTTCATGGGGAGAATATAGACTCTCAAGATATAAAGATAATTATGAATGTAAGGTTGTAGGAAATGCATACTTTGAGAGTGCAAAAAACAATTTTGTTCATATTAAAAAAAATCCTAAGAGTTTATTACTTGTTTCTGATGGAAAGCATACTAGAGATGATTTAGTTAATTTAGCAATTAAATTATCTAAAAATTTTAAAGATTTTACTATTTATTACAAACTCAGACCCGAAGAGTATAAAGATTGGTTGCTCAATTACCCAAGAGAATTTATTGAAATATCAAACATTATTGTTATTGATAGTGATGATACTCATCTCTACTATTATTTAACTCTTTGCTCTTACGTAATAGGATCAAACTCTACAGTCCTTCTTGAAGCTCTGCCCATTTCAAACATTATTATTTATAAAATAGGTTGGTTTTTCGAGATGAATGATTATATAGAAGATGGTTTATTCTTATCAGCCGATACTTCCAGAGAAGTCATAGAACTAATTTCAAATAAAAAAAAAGCAAGCGAAAGTATAAAATCCAATTCTGTGTTTAAAGAAGAATCTCTTTATTTAACCAATAAAAGTGTAAAAGAGATCATAAACCATAAATCTTTCAATGATTAGCTACAGAAAAGAAATTGATGGCTTGAGAGCTATTGCTGTTATCCCAGTAGTTTTTTTTCATGCAGGTATATCTAGCTTTAGTGGAGGTTATGTAGGCGTAGATGTATTTTTTGTTATAAGCGGATATTTAATTACTTCTCTTATAGTTGCTGAAAAGGAGAAGGAAGAATTTAGCATAATAAATTTTTATGAGAGAAGGGCCAGGCGAATATTGCCCGCATTATTTTTTATGTCTCTGGTATGCGTCCCTTTTTCTTTTATATTAATGTCACCTTCACAGCTAAAAGAGTTTTCTGATAGTTTGATTTCTATTCCTCTATTCGTTTCAAATTTCGTTTTTTGGGGTGAGTCAGGATATTTCTCTTCTGCTGCAGAAGAAAAGCCTTTATTACATACATGGAGTTTGGCTGTAGAAGAACAATATTATCTTCTTTTTCCTATCTTTATTTTAATTTTTTGGAAATTGAAAAGAGAAATTTTAGTTTCTATTATTTTTATAATAAGTATTTTAAGTATCTTATTAGCACAATTCGGTTCAAATTTAGCTCCTCAACCACCTTTTTACGATGAAGTTTTTAGATACAACGCAATTCCGGATTTTGCTTTCTTCTTGGCACCAACAAGAGCTTGGGAGTTGTTATTTGGCTCGCTAACTGCTTTCTTTCTTTTAAAAGAAAGAAAAAATAAATTCTTTGTCAGCCAAATATTATCCTTAACTGGCATGTCAATGATAATTTTTTCTATCATTGCTTTCGACTCATCAACTCCTTTCCCGGGATTTTCCGCTTTAATACCTGTTCTTGGAACTATTTTAATAATAATTTATGCAAAAGAAGGAACTTTAATTTATAAGTTGCTTTCACTTCGTCCTTTAGTATTTTTTGGACTAATTTCTTATAGCATTTATCTTTGGCATCAACCTTTATTTGCCTTTACCAGACTTTCAAGTATCAATTCACCTTCAGTAATGACATATGTAATCCTTAGCTTAATATCTTTTTTTCTAGGCTGGTTAAGTTGGAAATACATTGAAGCTCCTTTTAGAAAAAAAGATTTCTTTACAAGAAAGCAAATTTTTCTTTCAAGTCTAATTGTAGGATTATTTATTATTTCAATAGGAGTAATTGGCGTATCCTCCAATGGATTTATTGAAAGGTTTAATCAAAAAGAATTGAAAGCAATCCAACCTGAAAAATTTAGTAACTCTATTTGTAAATGGACCTCTCCAATTGAAGAGTATCCAAATTTAGAATTTTGCGAGTTTGGAGATTTAAACTCATTAAATAAATCAATAGTATTATATGGAGACTCTCATGCCGATTCTCTTACAAGCAGCTTAGATAAAACTTTAAAAGAAAAAAAACTTAAAGGAATTAAGATAATAAATTCGTATTGCGAACCGATTATTGGATTTTATAACAAAAAGAATGCAAATATTTTTTTGAAAAATAGGTGCGAAGAAATTTTTTCTAAGATTTTGATAGAAATAAAAAAAATTAATGTAGAGCATGTAATAATTTTTAATAGGTGGTCTTTTAGATTTTTTCCTGTGAAAGATCAAATTTCTCAGCTGAATTTCAATAATGAAGAGGGTGGAATCGAGTATGTTAAAAATTTCAGAGAATATTTGGCTTTTGATGGAATTAATTTCACATCAAACGGAGAGTCTAAAAAAAATACCTTTAATAAATTTATAAAATCCTTTCTTGATAAAGAAATAAAGGTGAAATTAATTTATCCTCTTCCTGAGGTTGGCTGGAATTTATCAAAACTCAATATGGTAAATAGTATTTTTAATGGAAGCATTCCAGACAAGGTAAGTACTAGTGTTCAGGTATTCAATAAAAGACAAAATTTTTCAAACTATGTACTAGACTCTCTAAAAGATAGCGCATTCTTAGAAAGGATATATTTAGATAAAATTTTTTGTAATGAGACGTACAAAGGTAGATGTATAGCTCAAATCGATGGAATTCCGTTTTATTATGACTCTAATCATCTTAGTAACAAAGGCGCAGAAGTTTTAATAAAAAACACAAACCTAGTAGAATGAGATTTTTTAATTTTTGATGAGCAAAATTTTAGTCACTGGTGGAGCAGGCTTTATTCCGAGCCATTTAGTCGATGCGCTCCTTGAAGATAATCATGAAGTTACTTCAGTTGATAACTTTGTTACTGGCAAACAAGAGAACATATCAAAAAAAGAAAAACATACTTTTATCAAGGCAGATGTAAATAATCTTGATGAAATAGAACCTATAATTAGAAATGGAAGATATGAATATATTTTTCACTATGCCGCGTTGGTTGGAGTGCAAAGGACCATAAATAATCCTATTGAAGTTTTAAATGATTTGAGTGGATTAGAAAATATCTTTTTTCTAGCAAAAGAAACTAAAGTAAAAAAAATATTCTTTTCTTCTTCTTCCGAAGTTTATGGAGAGCCAGTTGAATTGCCTCAGAGGGAATACTTAACTCCTCTTAATTCAAGGTTGCCTTACGCTGTGATAAAAAATGTAGGGGAGTGTTTTTGTAAATCTTATAAGCAAGAACATGGGCTTGATTATACAATTTTTAGATTTTTTAATACCTATGGTTTAAGACAGAGCAATGATTTTGTCGTTTCAAAATTTTTAAAGCTCGCCAAGGAAAATAAAGACATAACAGTTTATGGAACAGGTCTACAAACCAGGACATTTTGCTATATTGATGATCATATTGAAGCCACAATAAAAGCTTTCAAAAAAAATATCTACAATAATGAAATTGTAAATATAGGGAACAATGAAGAAACAACTATCCTTCAATTAGCTGAAACAATCATTAAAATATTAGACTCTAAATCTAAAATAATACATCTGGAACCACTAAAAGAAGGGGATATGACTAGAAGACAGCCAGATATTGAAAGGATGAAATTTCTTCTTAATAGAGACTTTACTTCTCTTGAGGAAGGACTCGAAAAGATCATTTAATTGAATTCTTAATTTAAAATAAATGGATTCCTTAAATTTTTTTAAAGCAAGTTTTTTCTTTGTAATAACTAAATACATAGTAATCGTATTAAATTTCTTACGATCAATCATCATAGCTGCGTCATTAGGACCAAATAGTCTTGGAGAATACGCGATCTTGGTAATTATTCTTGAGTATTTTTACTATACAAATTTAGGAATCTTTTTTTCTATGACCAAAGAAGTATCAATAAATCTTGGCAAGGAAGATAGATCTAAATACATAAAAAAAATAATAAACAATACTATATCTTTTCAAACACTCAATTCTATTTTTATATTAGCCTTGTTTGCTTCTTTTTTTGGTTTGGAATATTTTGGATATTTGCAAATTGAAATCTTTAATACCAAGTATCTAATTTATATTTTAATTCTTGGAGTAATTTATCAGGCTAAGAGCTTCATTTTTAGCTATTTGCGTCTTTATGAACGAATAAATGAAATGGTAAGAATTGAATTTTTTTCTTCCGTTTTTGTTTTTTTAGGCATTTACTTTTTTGTTGATGATTATGGTCTAGATGCGATTTTCGTAATTAGTATATTTGGTAACTTTCTTGTTTTAGTTTCTTACATAAAAAAAATATCTAGTTTTAAGTTCATTTTGGAACTAAAAATTGTAAAAGTATTGATTTATGTTGGGTTGCCTCTTTTGTTGTTTAATCTTTTGTCATTAATGATAACCACCATAGATAGAATTATGATAAATCAGTTAGTGACCTCTAATAGAGAAGCATTAGGAATTTATCATTTAGGTTACCTCTTATCTTTTGGAGTTATGACGGCATTTAATTCTGTTATTTTCTTACTAGTGCCAAAAATGTTGAAGCAATTTCATTCTTCAAAAGAAGTAGGATTATTAATGTATAAACAAACAAAATTTACAGAATTCATTCTTGCGTCAATTTTAATCTTAGCAATAATTGTAATTTCACCATTCATTGCATTTTTTCTCGAAGAATACAAAAGAAGTATCTTAGTCATGCAATTGCTTTTATTTGCTTATTTTATGAAGGGTTTAGCTTTTCTACCGGAAAGTTATTTAATTGCAAATAATAAACAAATGAACACATTAGTAATTTTTTTACTATCTTTATTAAATGCCTTAATTTTAAATTACTTTTCTATTTTCTTAGGTTACGGGATTTATGGTGTTGCAATTGCAACTATAGGTACTTTCTACATTTATACTTTAGGCATTTTTTTCCTTTATTTTTATTTCGAGAAAATAAAAATCTATAAAGATGGCTTAAGAGTTTTTTTAAGACCATCTTTATTTACGATATTTTGCGCCATCATATTGTATGAAGGCAAAGATACGTTTTGGTTGATCCCTTTTTATTTCTTGTTTTATCTAAAAGATTTTTTGATTTATCTTAAAAAGATCATAAATTTATATCAGGACTTTTTAAACAACAAAACGTCTGGATAACAAATCTCACCTAATCTAGATATAATATCTGGCGAAATCATGGAAACAACCAATACACTAACTTTTAGAGATATTTTAGAGGCTAGTACATCAAACCTTACTTCTGGGGCTAACCTAACGGTTTTTGATGTTTTAGTAGGACTTGCTGCTAGCTTAATATGTGCTGCAATTATCTCCTGGACATATAGGGCAAGCTATCAAGGAGTTTTGTATCAAAAAAGCTTCAACTTGTCTTTGATTTTAATTTGTCTAGTAACCACTTCAGTAATTATGGTTATAAGTGGAAATCTTGTGTTATCACTAGGAATGGTAGGAGCATTATCTATAGTAAGATTTAGGGCTGCAATCAAAGATCCTATGGATATAGTCTATATGTTTTGGTCTGTGGCGGTTGGAATAGCCAATGGGGTAGCAAATATCAAAGTGTCTCTCACGGCAACAATTGTTATTTCAGTATTAATAATTTTATTGAATAGAGTTCCATTTGGCACAGTAGCTTACATAGTAATCTTGAAATATAGCATTGATGAAGAAGCTACCTTTCTAAAAGCTTTAGATCAAAATACTTCTCAATACATTATAAAAAGTAAAAACATTAAAGATGGCCATGTTGAATTGATTGCTGAAGCAAGACTGAAAAAAGACAATGATCTTTCAAAAAATCTAACCGAGCTTAATGGTTTTATAGATTTAAGTTTATTAGCCTATAGCAGTAATATTCTTGATAATTAATCCATTAAAGTATTAAACATGACAAGGATTAGATTTTTTTCTAACTTCTTAATTTTTTTTATAGCCTTTCTTGCTTTGAGTATTTTCACGTACTCTTTTTTTTATTTTAATAACAGCTTTTATTCCGCAGCTATTGAGCTTTCTAAAAGTTACCCTAGGCTTATCAAAATTATTGATTTTTCAGATACTCTGTTTAATGAGATTGACTTTAGAAAGTATTTTAACGAAAGTTTTTTACCTGAAACAAAAATAGTTAGATTGTATTTGTCTGGTTCTGACTTAAAAAACGTTAATGACCAAATTGAAAAATTCAAAAGCATAGGCTTTATAAAAGACGAATTGAATTATTGGAGAAAAGCAAAACTAAAAGTTAACGGCGTTGAGGAAAAAATAAATTATAAATTTCATGGCACCTCTGTTTCTCCCATAAGCAACCATAATTCAATTTCGCTCAGAATAAAGCATAAAAAGAATGGTAATTACCTCAATAATATGAGGCGGTTTTCATTACTTACCTCTAAAGATGATTTAGACATATCGACAATAATTATAAATAAGATTGCATCTGACATAGGTTTAATTGCGCCAGTTGGGGAGATGGTTATTTTAAAAATCAACGATATTGATATTGGTATGTATATGCTAGTAGAACATCACAGCAAAGAGTGGTTTGAAAAATTCCATAAAATGACTAATTATTCACTTTTCAAGTCTAATGATGATTGGGACAGAAAAGAAAACACAGGATTAACTGCTCATCTATCCAGCTCAGATAATTTAGTAAATAACAAAGAAATAAAAGGCTCATCTTTAGATCATTCCGTAAATCTGGGAGCTCTAAAGTTATTACTTGATGCTGTACAAAAGAAAGATCTTAAAAGTTTGAAGAAACTAATTGATTTAGATTATGCAGCAAAATTTGTAGCATTAAACATACTTGCTAATAATGCCCATCATGTTTCAGGGGATAATTTTAAATATCTTTACGATCAAACGAGAGGGAAGTTTAAGTTTTTATTTAGAATAGAAGATTCTTTGAAACCTATTAATAAATCTCTAGAAAACTTTAATTCTTCATGGTTTGAAAGCTATTTTGTTAAATCTCAAACTTTAGACATTTTTTATTTGTTAACTCAAGATGATGAGTTTAGATATTTAAGAGATAAACATCTTATGAACCTAATTGAAAGAAAAGATCAAATATTTAATCTTGCCAAAAAAACTTTTAATGAAAACTATGATGTTCTCTACTCAAGTCAAAATTCCGTAAGGAAAGCAAATTTTTTTAAAAATGAATTTTTAAATAATTTAGATAAAAATTTTGAGGCAATAGAAAATTATTTAAGTTACGGAAAAGTTTTTTTGACTTTTGAGAGGGAGAATTCATCTCCTGAATATTATGATGTCCTATCTATTTTCAACGACTCCTATACGCCATCTACAATAAAATTTAAAAACGAAAAAAATATTATTACAAGTGAATTTCAGGTGAAACCCTTGAAGATTGTAAAATCACTTGCTTCAAAAAACAGGATAACCAAAATTTCTCTAGAAAATGAAAATTCTTATAATAAATTTGAAATTCAAAATGATATTACTAATAAGTTATTTTCAGAAAAAGACATTTATATAAATTACTTAAATAATTTTTCTTTAACAGAATACGAAGGTTCTTTGAATACACTCAAATTGAATAGTGTTGATTATCTAATAGAAAAAAAAGAATTAATTGTCCTTCCTGGAAATTACAACATTAATAGAAATTTAATTTTTCCAGAAAATTTAAAGATTATATTCTCATCAGGCGTCAATTTTTCTTTAGATGAAAACATTTCTATTTTAATAAAATCAGACTTTGAAATAAATGGCACCCAAAAGTTACCAGTTTCAATAAAAAGTAAAATAAAGGAGAAATCTTTTGGTGTTTTAGCTATTTTGGGTAGAGAAAGATCCATAAATGTTTCTATAAACAATTTGAATATAAATGGAGGGTCAGAAGCATTAGTAGAAGGGGTAAGATATTTAGGTCAATTATCAATTCATAATGCAAATGTAAAAATAACCAATTCGATAATTGAAGGAAGCAGTTCTGATGATGGAATAAACATTAGAGATAGCAAGGTATTTATTCATAACTCTATATTTAAAAATAATTCTGCCGATCAAATTGATTTAGACTTTTGCGATGGTGAAGTTCGCAAAAACAAATTTTTTATTTCTAAAGACAATACAACAAAATTAGATTTTAATGGAGATGGATTAGATCTCAGCGGGTCAAAGATCAATATATCCGAAAATAAATTTTCTGGATTTCTTGATAAAGCATTGAGTATTGGTGAAGAATCAAGAGCTTTTATTAATAAAAATTTATTTGATAAGAATAAAAGTGCGATTACTATAAAAGATGGTTCCAAAGCATATGTTTTATCAAACGACTTTATTAACAATGAGCAAGACTTCTCACTGTATATAAAAAAAAGATTTTACGACCCTCCAATGCTTTACATTAAGAATAGTGACATTGATAGATCAGTTTTTAATAATTTAAAGAATAAAATAAATTCAATTAAGATAAGTTCTGAATCTGAAATGAGAGACTTATATGCAAAGAATAGATAATCTCATAAGACAAGAGTTCAAATACTATGTTTCTTCTGAAGTCATAGCTAAGTTAAGAACATATCTGAGAGAAATAATGAAAGTTGATGAGAATGCTGATTCTAAAAATTACCAATACTCTATAACTAGTTTATATTTTGACACTCCAAATGAAGAGGATTTCGAAGACAAAGTCGATGGAATTAAATCAAGAGAGAAATTTAGATTAAGAATCTATAATCATAGTAAAGACATCATCAAATTTGAATCAAAAAAAAGAGTAGAAACAGCAATTAAGAAGACTTCTGCAATAATTTCAACTAATGATGCAAGTGAGGTTTTAAATGGAAATTTTAAGTCGCTATTAAATAGCAATAATGAATTTCTCAAATTATCTTATGCTAAATTAACCTCTCGAGGCTACAGACCTAAACTAATTGTTGAGTATGATAGAGAAGCTTATTTTCTTCCTTATGGAAATATTCGAATAACTTTTGATTTAAATTTGCGTACTTATAACTCTGAGACTGATATTTTAAATATTTCCAACGCAGCTATACCTATTTTTGAAGATAACTTGCAAGTATTAGAAGTTAAGCACAGCATCCCTTTACCTTCCCATTTAAAATTTATTTTAAGTAAAATTCCCGCAACTAGAAACGCTATAAGTAAGTTTGTTTTAGGACATAAATATATCGAATCTTCATCTTACAGAGACCCAGTGAACTCTCCTTTTTGAAAATGCAAAAAGAATTTCAATTCAAAGCTTCAATCATCATACCCGTTCTAAATGAGGAAAAATTTATTGAAAATTGCGTTGAGTCAGTGATAGATAACACCAATGATATTGAAAAAATGGAAATTCTTATTGTTGATGGAGGAAGTGAAGATAATACAGTTGAAATTGTCAAAACAATCTCTTCAAAATTTAAAAATATTAGATTACTACATAATTCAAAAAAAATTACTCCCGTTTCCTTAAATATAGCCATTAAAGAATCTTTGGGAGAATATATCGTTAGATTAGACGCTCACGCAATCTATTCAAAAAATTATGTAAATAAATGTATTCAAATACTTGAAAGTTCTAGTGATGAAGTGGGTAACGTTGGTGGTTATATTGAAACAAAGTCTACAAAATCTTCAGTTTTTTCTCAGGCAATCTCTTTATGTTTATCAAGTATTTTTGGAGTAGGTATATCTAAATTTAGAATTTCAAAACCAAGAAAAAGGGAATTTGTAGATACAGTTCCTTTTGGATGTTTCAGGAGATCATTATTTAATGAAATAGGATTGTTTAATGAGGAAGAAGCAAGAAATGAGGATTTAGAATTTAATCAAAGAATTCTAAAGGCAAATAAAAAAATAATTTTAGATCCCGAGATTCACTCAACTTACTTCTCTAGGTCAACTTTACATAAATTATTTTTACAACAATTTGATAATGGAAAAATAGTTACCAATAAATTTAGAGGAAAAAAATCTTTTCATAAGCCGAGACATTTTATTCCATTTATATTTTTTTCTTATCTTCTAAATATTCCCTTTATAGGTTTGGTTCAAAATTTTTATGATCCGCTAAGAGATTTTTTTTTCATTTGTTTAATCCCATTATTTTTATATTTAATTCTAAATATAAGTTTTAGTTTTTTAATTGCATTGAGAAACAAGAATATTCTTTTATTCCCTAACTTAATGTTTGTTTTTTTTATAGTTCATTTTAGTTATGGTCTTGGATCTTTTTTTGGAATCTTTTTTAGAGAAAAAAAAGTTTCTTTAAAAGTTTTTTTGGAGGAGACATTTCCTTACAAATCTACTTTTGAAAGGAGGCATTTTGGCTTCTTTACAAATTTAATAAAATTTATTGCTTTAAGAGTGGCTTATTTTCTATATCTTTTAGGATTAACAGCAAATGCGTTAACTATTTCTTCAATTTTCTTAGCTTCTTTTTCTTTTCTCTTTTTATATAAGGGCATAATTAATGATTCTATTTATTATGCAATGTTTGGTTATTTTTTCATGTGTATTGTTTTATTTATAGATTTTGTAGACGGAACTTTATCAAGAATTAATAAAATAAAATATAAAACTGGAGAAGCTTTAGATAACTTGCCACCAGATATTATTAGAGTTGGTTCAATTTTACTTTTTGGAATTCTTTCGGAGAATATTTTATTAATCTTAATATCCCTAATTAGCGCAATTATTATTACAAGATACATACCCGAAACAGTAGAAAACATTAAAAAAGAACGAGATTGGATAAGGATTTTAATTGGTTCTAGAATGTCAATTTCTGGTTTAAGATTAATTTCTCTTTTATTTATTCCTAGCTTAATTTTAATAACATTTTTATTACCAAATAATAGAATTTTTTATACATCTTTTTTAGTAGTTCTGTATTTTATTTTTTCATTTTCTTGGTTGATTTTATCTTTGGAGGATAAGGAGGAAAAAAATTAAAGACGTATCTAGATCAAATTTAAACTCAGTTCAATTATATTTACCTGTAAGAAAATTGTTTATCCTAGCATTTGCTTTCTTTTATGCAATTTGGGGAACTAGTTGGACTTTTCCTATTGTAAATATTAATTATTCGTATTTATGGTTTGGAACGGCTCTATTAGCTATATTTTTTTCAAATACTAAAAAAATTAGCATAGATAATTTTTTACCTCTATTTCTCATTGGCTTATGTACAATACTTTTTTTCTTTATAGGTATTCCTGATAATTTAACTTCAGATCGAAGCGATGACTTTTACTATCTTTTAATTTATGTTTTAAAAATAATACTAGGAATATTTTTAATTTTTTCTTTTATAAACCTTTTAAAAGGTGAAGAAGATCTCAATCTCTTTTTTTTAGTCATTGCAATTACAATAGTTCCAATCATTATTTATTTGTCTTATAAATATTTATACGTATATGATTTAAATTTTATTGGAGTTCAAGTAGATGATAGCTTAAGAGGAACTAAAACATTTAAGAACTCTTTAGCTACTTCTCTCGCTTTAATAGCTCCTTTTTTATTAGCAGGCTTTTTCTCAAATAAGAAAAAGGTAATTTATTTTTTTGCGATATCTGCTTTATTATTTTTTATTTATTACGTAAATTCCAGATCTGCAATTATTATTCTTTTAGTAGAAATTTTGTTTTTCTTCTTTTTATCCAGATCACAAAAGTTAAGAAGAAATCTTAGTTGGATTTTTTTGTTTTTTATTGGAGCTATAGTTATTTCAGGTATTTCACTATCAGATTGGATTATGAAAAATAATACCTTCTCTGATAGTGGGCTACCTGAATATTTTCAGGCTGATAACGAAAGTTTGTTTGAAACTCACAGAGGATTCTTGCTAATTGAATCTCTTAATGGATATTTAGATTCATCATTAGTTGGTAATGGTATAGCTACATTTAGAATCAGACCTTCTAATTTAGATTCTAGAACCGATACTCATAATGATTATGCTTTATTGTTATATGAGCAAGGTACTCTCGGCTTTTTTTTATTTCTTTTTCTTATAATGTGGAGAATATCGATAAATTCTAAGCTTTTAAAGCAGCATAATAATAGATTCTTAGAGGCTTCCTCTTGCTCATTAGCAGGATTGCTAGTTGCATTGATGTTTGTTAATTTAATTCAAACACTTATTTTTTGGACAATAATTGCTATAAGTTATGTCTTTAGCGCAATATATCAAAATAAGAAGTAACTATTTTTTTTAAGTCAAAATGTGCGGAGTTTCAGGTATTTTTTCACCAAATAGACCTATAGAAAAGTCTTTAAATATGATGTTAGGAACCCTTGAGCACAGAGGACCTGATAATACTGGAAAATATATATCTGAGAACTTTGGAATGGCACATAACAGATTAAGCATTATCGATTTGTCAGATGAGGCTAATCAACCAATGCAAGATGATTCAGGAAGATATTTAATAAGCTTTAATGGAGAAATTTTTAATTACAAAGAATTAAGAGAAGAATTATCTCTTGCCGGGAATGTTTTTCAAACTAATAGTGATACAGAAATTCTTTTAAAAGGGTTTATAAAAAATGGTAAAAGTTTTTTGGATAAATTACGTGGCTTTTATTCTTTTTGTATTTATGACAGTCTGGAAAATAAAGCCTTTTTTTCTAGGGATTGTTTTGGAAAAAAACCTCTTTATTTTTTTAAAAATAAAAAAGAATTTATATTTGGTTCAGAGATTAAATCTATTTTAAAAGTAGTGAAACCTCATGTAAGTGTTGATTTTGATTCAATGTCTCATTTTTTATGGAAGGGGTACTATGTAGATGGAAATACAGCTTTTGCTGAGATCAAATCAATTCTTCCAGGACAAATTCTAGAGGTCACTTATTTGAATCAAAAAATAAATATTAAAAAAAAATCAACCAATATTTTTTTAAAACTCTCCGAACAAGAGTCCAATAAA
>JAYNHP010000009.1:41840-61415 GCA_038108155.1 Flavobacteriales bacterium
CAATACAGATATTAATGAAATCAACAGTTCGCTTAAAGAGGCAGTTAACTATAGATTTGTTTCGGATGTTCCATTTTCTTTTCTTTTGTCAGGAGGAATTGATTCTTCTTTAGTGACAGCTATTGCATCAAGCCTTAAAAGAGATGAGAGCATTGAAAGCCACTATTTAGGATACGAAGAAGAAGATATTTTTAAAAGCCACGCGTCATTCGTTTCAAAAAAAATTAAAACTTTGCATAAAGAACATGTCATGTCGCAACCCAGTTTAGAAGAAGCAGTATCGTTAATGGTTAATATTTTTGATGAACCATTTGGAGATTATTCTGCAATACCTAGTCATCAAATTTATAAAAAAATTAGTGTTTTTAATAAAGTGGTAATCTCTGGAGATGGAGCAGATGAAATTTTTGCAGGTTATAAAGATGCAAAACTTTTCTATTTAAAAAGCAAATTGCCTTCCTTTAACTTTAAGAACTTAAAATTCTTATCATTTTGTTATTACTTATTAAATACCAAATTCTCGATAATAAGGAAATTGGCATATGTTTTCCTTATTTTTTTTGGAAATGATGAAAATTTAAGCTTAGCTTCATACAGAGGTGGATGGAATTTGTACTACAGAAAGAAATACATGACAAAAGAGGGCTTCAAGATCTTGGGAGGAGAAAAAGCAGAACTCGAAGAGCAAAACTCTTTTAAAAACTCAGGAAGTACAATTCTTGAGAGGTATGTCAATTATGATTTAAAGAGACTTGCATTTGATTTTTTAGTCAAAATAGATAGAACTTCCATGAAAAACTCTATCGAAGTTAGGTCCCCCTATTTAGATAAATTTTTTGTAAAAAATTTATACCCATTTAACCCAAAGAATCTATTCAGTTTAAAAACAAACAAGATAAGACTTAAAGAGCTTTTATTGAAGTATGATCTTCAAAAAATTAGTAAAACTCCAAAGCAAGGGTTTACGCCACCTCTAGAAAAATGGATTATCTCAGAAGAAAGTAAAAACTTTTTAAATAGAATTTTTGAAGATCAAAATTCAATTATCAGAAAGTTATTTAAATTAAAAAAATTAAAAAAAATGCTCAAGAATGATGATTTATTAATTATTAATAAATCACGATTATGGTTTCTTATGATTCTTCATGTTTGGTATAAAGAAAATTTTACAAAAATTTATTCGAAATGAAAATTTTACATATTGCCCCCATAAAATTTGAAAAAAAATTTAATATTGATTCTGAAAGTAATTCTCCAGAAGGTATTTCGAAAAGTGTCCCGAGCTTGGCAAATGCTCAAAAACAAAGTGGAAACTACGTTGGAGTTATTTCATCTTCTAAATCAGAAGTTGCTGTTTCAAAAGATATTTATTGGAATAGTTTAAAAAACACATATTCTTCAATTTTCCTTTTTTTAAAAGTTTTAAGAGATTTTGGAAAACCAGATCTAATACATATTCATGATATCTATAGTTTAAGACAAATATTCTTTTCCTTATTTTTTATCTTATTAAATGTAAAAATATTCATATCTCCGCGTGGTTGTTTTTCAGAAATAGCATTATCAAGAAGCAAGATTAAAAAAAAACTTTTTCTTATTTTTTTTAAAATTTACGCTTTTTTTATTCATTCTTTTATCGCTTTGAATGATGGCGAAAAAAAGCAAATTTCTAAGCAATTCAAAAATAAAAGGATAATAATAATTAGCAATGGATCTGACTACGATGCAAAGAAAAATAAATCTCTCGAAAAAAAATTTCAAGAAAAAAATAATAAAGCTTTCTATACAGTAGGTTACTTGGGAAGATTTGATGTCTTTATTAAAGGCTTAGATAACCTATTAAAAGGTTACAGTAATTACCAAATGAACGCAGATGAAATACAAATTAAACTTGTATTTGTTGGTGAACATAGGTCTAAAGAAGTTGATAGTGTTGAATTTTTTAGTTCAATGCAAACTAAACTTCCTTATCCTGAAATGTTCATAGTGAAAGAACCATGTTATGGAATTGATAAATGGAGAGAATTAGCCTCATTTGATTTATTAGCTCTGCCTTCAAGATCGGAAGGAATGCCTAATGTCGCTTTAGAAGCTATGTCAATAGGCGTGCCTTGTATGATTTCTCCTGAAACAAACATGAGCGAAATTATATTAAAATCTGATTCAGGTTGGTTAGTTGAGACAAATGAGAAGGATATAGAATTCTTTTTTAATAACTTAATAAAAATAAAAAAGTCAGAACTAGTAAAAAAAGGAAATAATGCTAAGAAATTCATAAAAGATAACCTCACATGGGATAAAATTGCCAAAACAAGTTACTTTGCAAAATGAATATCGGAATAAATGGCTATGGAAGAATTGGCAGAGTTCTTCATAGAATTATTTCTAAAACTAAAAACCTATCTCTAGTTGCAATCAATGATCTAAACCCAGATATAAATAACATTTCTTATTTGGCAAACTATGATTCTACATATGGAGTTCTTAATAATAAGTTTAATACTGAGGGAAATTACTTAATTAATGATTTTGAAAAAATTTCAGTTTATTCATGCCCTCAAATAGATAAGGTACCTTGGTCGAAAGATAACATTGATTTGTTAATTGATTCCTCTGGAGTTGCAAAAAATTTGAAAAATTCAGAGAAATTAAAAAAAATTGTACAAAATATTATAGTCACAAACTCACCGGAAGCCTCTAAAGTAGATAAAACCATAATCTTTGGTGTTAATCATGAAGAGTTAGATATTTCAAAACATTTTTTAATTGCTAGCAGTATCTGTGATGCAACTGCCATTTCTCCAATTTTAAAATTATTAAATGATAAATTTATAATAAAAAAAGGTTTCGTTACCACTCTGCATCCTTGGCTTGGGTATCAAAATTTACTAGACGGCCCCTCCAAATCAGTTTCTGTTCCCGGAGAAATTATAGATAACTATGCATTGGGTAGATCCAGTCCTATGACTTTGATTCCAAAAAATACTTCAGCTATTTCTGCTACTTATAAAATATTGCCAGAACTTAAAGGAAAATTCCTTGCCCATTCCTACAGAGTGCCAACTAATATAGTTTCATCTGCAGATTTAACGATACAGCTTAAAGAAAAAATAAATTTAAATGTAGTTGAAAAATCCCTAAGTGAATTTTCTTTTGAAAATCCAAATATTTTATCCTTTAATGAAGAGGCGCTTGTTTCTAATGACTTCATAGGAAGTAAAATATCAGGAATACTTGATAAGAGATTTTTATCTTCCAAAGAAGATGTCTTAAAAACGATGGTTTGGTATGACAATGAATGGGGATATAGCTCAAGAGTAGTAGATTTGATTAGTTATATTGAAGAAAAATCAAATTAAAACTTAAGCCAGTCAGGAAAGCGTAAAACCTATTTTAGAAATATTTGATTTTTCTATTTTTATTATTTCATTTACCTTCTTAATATCAAAATTTCTTATGTATCTTTTTTTTATGAAATTATCCTTTGCAATTTTATAAAAGTTTTTATTAATTTCTTTGGTTTTTTTAAGATCAGCTAAAAAATGATAATAAAGTTTGCTTGGTTTGTAGTTCTTTAAGTGTAACTTTATTTCTTTTTTAAATTCTTTATTGTGGTGAATTAATAGATTTATGTATTCTGTAGAAACTGGAGGAAAAGTATCAACATAAAAAACTTTGTCATTTAAAAGTGTAAAATTTTTAATATGCGGGTCTAACCCTATTTGTTTTTTCCTACAATTAATTAATATTGATTCAATTTGATTTAGTAGATTCTTCATATAAGAGTTAGTAAGTTTTTTATTTTTTAAAATTTCCATTAGGCCTGATCCGCAATACTCAAAATTAAAAATCAATCCTCTTCTAGATAATAATTTTGGAATAGATATTCCGGCGTTATTCAAATCTTTGTAATAATCACAAATTAATCTTGAAACTAATGGGCCTTTATCAGGTGAAATTTTTTTTAAAATATAAGTTTTTTCAACATAATTTTCTTTAAATTTGATGTGTGTATCGTTTATGGTGGGAATATTTTTCATTATTTTCATCATAGTTAGATTTTCCTATAAAATAAAGTTTAATCTAATTAAACAATATGGAAGCAGTAATTTTAGCGGCTGGCTTGGGCTCAAGATTAAAGCCTTTCACAAATGATATTCCCAAAGCAATGGTTTCCTTTAAAGGAGTTGAAATAATAAAACATCAAATTCAAACGTTGCTTTCAGCAAATATAGAAAAAATAACAATAGTAAGTGGTTATAAATCAAATAAACTTAATGATTTCATATCAGAGCATTTTTTAAATGAAAATATAAAAATTTTAGAGAATAAACTTTTTTCTAAGACCAATAGCGCCTTTTCTGCAATGGAAGCTTTAGAAAATTTCAAGACTGATTACTTACACTTAAATTGCGATATTTTATTTTCTAAAAAAACATTAGAAAAGATAATTAATTCTCCTAAAAAAAATATCATAGCTGCTCGCAAGGATCTCAGCTTAAGAGACTCCATGGAAAATATAATAGAAATCAATGGAAGAATCGTTAATATGTCTCTTAAAAATACACCTCAAGCAAAATTTAAGGCATTTGGTTTGGCTAAAATTAGCACAGATGCGCTAAAAGAAAATATACGTTCTTATAAAAAACTAAAAAAAGAGGTTCAGGATAAGGAAAACTATTTTGGATTGATTAGGATGAGTTTAGGAAATATCCAATATCATCTTCTTGAATGTGACGAAGTAAATTTATCAGAAATTAATACTGTGGACGATTTAAAAAATTGTAAATTTAATATATAAAATCTATTAAGAAATTGAGTGATAAAAAAAGGAATCTAAAGGAAGTATTAGTCAATCATTTTGATAGACAAGACAAAGATTCTTTTAAAAATTTTGGATCTTCTTCTTTTACAAAAAGCTGGCAAGAGCCTTATAAGTTTCTCGAAAATTATTTAAGAAAAAAAAATTTACATAATAAATCTTTCTTGGATTATTGTTGCGGCACCGGAGTTCATTCTATTTTCCCGGCTAAATTAGGAGCTAAAGTTACAGGGACTGACTTTTCCCCAGCGTCTATTAATATTGCAAAAAAAAGAGCTAATTTCTTTCACGTAGAAAGGGAATGCAATTTTATTCTTCAAGATGCTAAAGACATAAAAGCTTTAAAGGACAAGTTTGACTTTGCTATATGTATTCAAAGCCTATTATATTTGGACTTGGATGATACATTCGAAAGGCTTTCAAAGTTATTAAAAGAAAACGGAGAACTTATAATAATTGAAAGTGTTTCTGGAAACTTTTTATTTGATTTAAACAGAAAAAGAAATGCTAAGAAGATTTCCTCCATATTTTCAAATTCATTAAACAAATATTCTTCACTTGAAATAATTGATACTTCAAAAAAATATTTTGATATTTCTAAAGAAGAATATTTTGGATTAACAACCTCTTTGTCTTATATTTTAGAAAAAAAACTCAAGATAACTTTTTTAACAAAAATATTCATTTTTTTTGACCTTCTATTAAAAAAAATTCCTTTTTTTAGAAAATTTTTTTTTACAACATTAATAATTTTAAGAAAGAATTAAATATTTGAATAGATAGCTTTAATCGTGTCGTCTATTTTATTTTCCAAATTTTCATATTTGAATCCAATTTTTTTTATTTTAGAGTTATTTCCATACCAACCTTCTCTTATTCCTTTATAATTATCTTTATCCCATTCAATTTCTGTATCTATTTGATTTAGAATTTTTTTAATTTTTTTAGATAAGATATTTAATTTAATTTTATTTCCACTACATAGGTTATAAATTTCACCAGCTTTTCCTTTTGAAGAAATTAATATTAGACCCTTTGCAACATCATTTACATGTAGATAATCTCTAAACTGTTGTCCGCTTCCTTTTAGAATAATCTTTTTTGGATTAGATTTGATTTTTTTAACTAGATCATAAATAAAAAATCTTTCCATTTTTTCTCCAAAAACACTGAAGATTCTTGCAATCTTCACATCTAAACCAAAAGATTCAAAATATGAAAGTGCTAAGGCTTCAATTGCAATTTTTGATGCAGCATATGCAGATGGAGGATACAAAGGATCATTTTCTTTAAAATATATTTTTTTCCTTGAGTCGTATAAAGAACCAGAAGATGAAATTATTACGCTGTATTTTTTATTGGTATTAGCAAGGATATTAGAAAACCCATTAATCGAGTTTAGAAAAGATTTTTCTGGATTTTGAATTGAATTTTCAACCGAACTTTCACCGGCAAGAAAATATATAGTTATTTTTTTAAAATTTTTATCTAGCTTATTTAAAAAAGCAGAAATATTTTTTTTATTATTGATATCAATAAAAAAGTGATTCTTATTTATTTTCTTCTTTTTTTTATTTTTTGATAAAAAAAAAGTATTAGTTTCATTAAGCATAGGCACCAAGCTTTGCCCAATAAACCCACTTGCTCCAATAACTAAGTTACAAGAAGGCTTCATATTTCATCATCTTGGAAATATGAAAAGTTTCCTTGATTTTGTTTTTCAATAGAAGCTATTTTCATATCATGTTCTACCATCTCTTTTACGAGTTCTTCAAAACTAATTTTTGGTTCCCAGGATAAAGTTTTTTTAGCTTTTGTTGAGTCTCCAAGCAAGTTATCTACATCTGAAGGCCTATAATATTTTTGATGAACACAAATAATCTCATTGCCATTATCAGTATTTATGGCAACTTCGTTTAATCCTTTTCCAGACCATTTTATATTCAAGCCTATATTTTCTGCAGCAAGGTTAATGAAGTCTCTAACTGATTTTTGTTGACCAGTTGCTATAACAAAATCGTCAGGAGTTTCTTGTTGAAGTATTAACCATTGAGCAACTACAAAATCTTTTGCATGCCCCCAATCTCTTTTCGCGTCTAAATTTCCCATATACAACTTGTTTTGAGTACCTAATTTTATTCTGCTTAATGCTCGAGTAATTTTTCTTGTTACAAATGTCTCTCCTCTAACAGGTGATTCATGATTAAAAAGAATTCCATTTGAAGTAAAAAAGCCATAAGAATCTCTATAATTTTTCACTATCCAATATGAATAAAGCTTTGAAATTGCATAAGGAGATTGAGGATTAAAAGGCGTCAATTCGTTTTGAGGCACTTCAAGAACTTTCCCATAAAGTTCAGAAGTTGAAGCTTGATAAAATTTTGTATTCTTCAGAGAAAGGATTCTCATTCCCTCAAGGAGTCTTAAAGTTCCAATTGCATCTGCATTTGCAGTATATTCTGGCTCTTCAAAGGATACATGAACGTGACTTTGAGCAGCTAAATTATAAATCTCATCTGGTTTAACTTGTTGGAGAATTCTTATAAGACTGGAAGAATCTGTCATATCTCCGTGATGAAGAAATAACGATGTATTTGAAATTAAAGGATCTGAGTAAAGATGATCTATTCGCTGAGAATTGAAACTTGATGATCTTCTTCTCAACCCATGAACTTCATATCCTTTTTTTAATAAAAACTCTGCTAAATAAGCTCCATCTTGGCCCGTAATTCCTGTTATTAAAGCTTTTTTCATAATGTATTCTATGATAGTTTTATTTTTTATTAAAAGCTCTTTAATTAAAGCTTTCTGTCTCTAAAAACTATTTAAACTTATTCTATCTATAACTAATGAGAAAAAGATGTTTATTAGTCAGTCCGGACTTTCCTCCTCCTTTGATTGGCGGATCCTTGGTTTATATAAGCACTCTTGTAGAAAACTCTGACGAAGAGTTCGATATTGTAACTTGTTTGAATACTCAGGATAGTGCAGAACTTCTTAAGCTGCCTCATAATTTGTTAAGATCTGGATTTATCGTTAATTCAAATAACCCTAAAAAATTAAGCCTAATAAAAATGTATTTATATATTTTTTTCTACATTCCAATTTTACTTATTTCTAGAAATTATAAAGTCATTGTTGCAAATGGAGGAATTATAGCGAATGCAATCTTATTCTTTTTGGGAAAAGTTTTTAAGATTAAAGTGATAGGAATTTCTTATGGAGAAGAATTAAATGTTCCATTGAAAAACAGTAATTTAAAAAACTCAATAAAAAGAAAAATAATAGAATATTCATACAGTAAGGCTTCTGGCTTTATAGTCGTTTGTCATTTTTGTAAAAATTTATTGGTTGAAAACTTTCGCGTAGATCGAAAAAAGATTGACGTAATTCCTTCATGTTTATCAAGAGTAAAAATCTCTAATAAATTAAGGTTGCAAAAGAAGAAAAACTCAATCTTAAGCGTAGGAAGATTAATAGAGAGAAAAGGCTTTCATTTACTAATCGATTCAGTCTGCAGACTCAAAAGTAATTTTAAAGATTTAACATTAACAATCATTGGCGACGGTCCTTACAAATCGATTCTTGAAGAAACAATAACTAAAAACAATGCTAATAGCTATATTAAGCTTCTAGATAATGTTAGCGAAGATAGCTTACAAAAGCTTTACATGAAATCAGAGTTATTTGTTTTAGCTAATCACGAACTTGAAAATGGAGATACTGAAGGCTGTCCGTCGGTTTTCTCTGAAGCGATGTTATATGACTTACCTTTGATTGGAGGAAAATTTGCTGGAGTAGAGACTGCAATAATAAATAATGAAAATGGTTTAGTAGTTGATGTAAAGAATGAATCTGAGCTTGATGCAGCAATCTTGAAAATTCTTTCAGATAAATCTTATAGCGAGTTTTTGAGTTTAAATGGCAAAAGAAAACTTACAAGAGATCATCTTCCCGAAGTAGTAGGAGAGTTATTCAAGAATTCAATTTCAAGATTTTTAGAAGATAAACCTGCAAAAGATTTTCAAAAAAAATTTAATTCATCGACTCCTTCTATAATTATATAATTGACCATGAGTAAAAAAATTCCTTTTTTTGATTATCCTCAATTATTTAAGTCTCATGAAAAAGAATTAAGCTCTGTATTCAAAGACGTTGGCAAACGAGGAGCTTTTATTATGCAAAAGGACTTAGAGGAATTTGAATCGAACATATCAAAATATACTGGCGCAAAGCATGCCATTGGGGTAGCAAATGCGACAGACGGACTTCAAATATGTCTCATGGCAGGAGGATTAATAAATCAAGGAGAAGTATTAATTAGTTCTCACACAATGATAGCTACTGCCTCAGCCATTCATTATTCTGGTGGAGTACCGGTTCCTGTTGAATGCGGTAAAGATTTAATGATTGATATTAATTCGGCACAAGAAGCTTTAACAGACAAAACTGTAGCGATTATGCCAACACAATTAAACGGAAGAACTTGCAATATGGATGAGATTTTGAATTTTGCAAAAAAAAATAACCTAATGATTTTTGAGGATGCTGCGCAAGCACTAGGCTCAAAATATAAAAATAAACATGCAGGAACTTTTGGAATTGCTTCAGCGATTAGTTTATATCCTGCAAAAATCCTTGGTTGTTTGGGAGACGGGGGGATTATCTTAACTGATGATTCTCAGGTATATGAAAAAATATTATTACTTAGAGACCACGGAAGGGATTCAAAATCAGGAGAAGTTATTTCATGGGGATTTAATTCCCGATTAGATAATATTCAGGCTGCATTTTTAAATTATTTTTTTTCTAAATACGAAGAAGTAGTATCACAAAGGAGATATATTGCTTCACTATATGATGATGGCTTAAGAGAAATAGATGAAATTCATCTGCCTGAACCTCCAAATAATGGAGATCATTTTGATGTCTTTCAAAACTATGAAATTCAAGCTAAAGACAGAAAAAATTTAATAGATTTTTTATCGCAAAAAGGAATCGGAACATTAATTCAATGGGGGGGGAAAGCAATTCACCAATTTAAAGGCATTGGTATAGAAAAGGATTTGCCTATAACTGACCGTATTTTTTCAGAGATTTTAATGCTTCCTTTAAATTTATTCATTAGTGAAGATGATGTGAAATATATAATTAATAATGTTAAGAATTTTTATTCAAAAAACTAAATGTCAAAAAGTAAGGAACTAGCAAAAAAAATCAGACTTCATGCTTTAGAAATGACTCATTTGGGAGGAAGTTCACATATTGGGTCTATTTTATCAATAGCGGATATATTAGCTGTGTTGTATGAAGATATTTTAGTCTTCAATTCAAAAATTCCTAAATTGCCTGAGAGAGATAGATTTATTTTAAGTAAAGGTCATTCAGGAGCGGGAGTATATGCAGTTCTTGCAGAAAAAAATTTTTTCCCTGTATCTGAGTTAAAAAAACATTACTCAGATGGTTCAAAGTTTTCAGGACATGTTTCCCATAAGGGAGTTCCAGGAGTAGAATTTTCTACAGGTTCTCTAGGGCATGGTCTTTCAATATCATGTGGGTTATCTCTTTCAGCAAAATTAAATAATCAAAAACATAAAATTTTTTGTTTAATTAGTGATGGAGAATGTGATGAAGGTTCTAATTGGGAGGCAATTTTATTTTCTTCTCATCATAATCTAGATAATTTATTTGCTATTGTTGATTACAACAAACTGCAAAGTATTTTTTCTCCAGAAGAAACTTTAAATTTAGAACCTTTTAAAAGTAAGTGGGAGTCTTTTGGATGGAATGTTCTGGAGGTAGATGGGCATGATCATGATAGGCTCAGGGAGTCCTTTAACTTTGCTCCAAAAAATAATAAGCCTATTTGTATAATTTGTCATACCATAAAAGGAAAGGGAGTTTCTTTTATGGAAAATAATAATCTCTGGCACTATAGAAGCCCTCAAGGAAAAGAATACTTTGACGCAAAAAAAGAATTAGAAGAGGGTTCATAATTGAGAGATGCTTTCGTCAAAAGACTCAATGAATTAGCTAGTGAGGATGAATCATTAATCTTTATTACTGCTGACTTAGGTTTTGGGGTATTTGATGAGTTTTCAAAAAACTTTCCAAATCAGTATCTAAATGTTGGGGTTGCCGAACAAAATATGATCGGAATTGCTACTGGGCTTGCTTTAGAAGGTCGAAAAGTTTTTGTTTATTCTATTGCCAATTTTGCAACTTTAAGATGTCTAGAGCAAATAAGGAATGATGCAGCTTACCATGAGGTAAATCTTACAATTGTTGCCTCGGGAGGAGGATTTACATATGGAGCTCTTGGTATGTCTCATCATGCAACGGAAGACATTTCAATTATGAGATCAATTCCTAATATAAGAGTCGTTTCACCATGCACTGCATGGGAAACCTATCATGCTACAGATGAGTTATTTAAGTCTAATGGGGTAAGTTATTTGAGGATAGAAAAAGGCGGAATCCAATCACCGCCCAATAAAGATTCTATATTTGAGTTGGGTAAAGCTATTGAAATGAGGGCAGGAGGAGATATAACTATAATCGCAACAGGCGGAATTATTGTAGATTGTCTAAAAGCAGCAGACATATTAGAAAAAAAAGGAGTTGATGCTCAAGTTATTTCAATGCACACGATAAAGCCTTTAGATGAGCACTTTATCAAAGAGTGTGCGATTAAAAATAAAAAGATTATAACTGTAGAAGAACATAATAAAATTGGCGGTCTTGGTTCAGCTGTATCAGAAGTAATTGCCCAATCCAATATTGACTGCTGTTTAAAAATGATTGCTCTTGACGATAAATTTTCTTCAGTTGTAGGTAGTCAAGAATTTTTAAGAAAATATTATGGTCTTGATTCAGCGGAAATATTTAAAGAAGCTTTAAAATTGATAGAAGATTCATGAAAAGATTTTTAGATATTGTACTTTCAATAATTATTCTGATTCCCGTATCCCCGATATTGGTTATTTTTTCTTTTTTTATATGGTTTTATGATAGATCAAACCCAATTTATGTAGGAAAAAGAATTGGAAAACATGGTTTAGAATTTAATTTCTTCAAACTAAGATCGATGATAGTAAATGCAGATTCTACCGGGGTAGATTCTACATCTTCTTCAGATAATAGAATTACACCCATAGGAAAAATAGTAAGAAAATTTAAAATAGATGAATTACCTCAGTTCTTGCATGTTTTAACGGGAAAAATGAGCTTAGTTGGACCAAGACCAAATGTTTGGAATGATGTAAAAATTTACACCAAAGAAGAGAAAGAGCTTTTATCTGTAAAACCAGGAATTACAGATTTTTCATCAATTATATTTTCTGATGAAGGAGACATACTTTCAAATTTTAAAAACCCAGATTTAAAATATAATCAATTAATAAGACCCTGGAAAAGTAGGTTGGGGTTATTTTATATAAAAAAAAGAAGCATTCTTTTAGATACATTGCTAATATCCCTCACATTAGTGGCAATTTTTAGGAAAAGCCTAGCTATTAATTGGGTTGTTTTATTATTGCAATATTACAATGCTGAAAAAATTTTGATAGAAGTCTGTAAAAGAGATAAAGATTTGAAGCCTTATCCTCCTCCAGGAAGTACAGAAATAGTAAAAGAACGCTAAGAAATTATGTTTTTTTCCAAATTACATTCTCTCTATTGGAGAGTCATTAATAAAATAAATAGAATATTAAAAAGAAATTCTTGGAAAAAAACTCCTGCAAATTCCTCAACTACATTTTTTAAAGATGGAATTCAGTTACTTGATCCTCATCTTCTTGGACGAGAAACCATAAAAAATTTAATTTCAAATAATGAAGTAATTAAAGAAGCTTTATTAATTTTAAAAGAGTTAGAAAGTAACCATGATGTAGAATTCATGACAGAATTTTATGAAAAGGGTCTTAGACTATATGGAGATAAGTGGGTTTATGCTGACATAAATACCGCATTAATAGGATTAAGCAAAATAATGGATATTCAAAACTATATGGAAATTGGCGTCAGAAGAGGTAGATCTTTGTGCATGCTAGGCTCACAAAAAAAAACAGCAAATTTATATGGTTTTGATATGTGGATCGAAGACTACCATAACTCACCAAATCCTGGACCAAATTTTGTTAAAAACGAATTAGACAAATTTGATTTTCAAGGAAGAGTAAATTTTATAAATGGAGATTCCAAAAAAACAGTTCCAAATTTTTTTAAAGAAAATCCTAATCTATTTTTTGATCTAATAACAATTGATGGAGATCATTCTCTCAAAGGTGCTTTGAGAGATATTAAAAACGTATTACCTAGATTAAAGATAGGTGGGGCGATTATATTTGATGATATAAGTTCCCATGAACATATGTATTTAAAAAAACTTTGGACTAAAGAGATCAAAAATAAAAAAAATTTTTATTCCTATGAATTTACTGATACAGGCTTAGGCATAGCAGTTGGAATTAAAAAGTACTAGTAATTTTAGATCTTTTGGCTGAGTGGCAGAGTGGTCATGCAGCGGATTGCAAATCCGTCTACGCCGGTTCGATTCCGACCTCAGCCTCCAAATAAAGAAATAAGATAAAAACCTATTTTTTAAATATCTTATAATTCTCAAAATTAAATGAAATTCTATGTTTTTTCTTAATACATACAGAAAGTTAAAAACCTTGATAAGAAGTTATTTCTTAATTTTATTTTTAGGAAAATATAAACTTAATGGATTTAGGATCGGCTCTAATTTTAAGTTAATTAATTTGGCTGGTATAAAAATTGGCGATGATGTGAATATAGGAAGAGGTTGCATAATAAACTGCTACGAAAATGATAATAATGTTCATCTAAATATAGGTAATAATGTTTCAATTGGTAGAGACTTACAATTAAACGCATACAAGAATGTAACTATAGAAAATAATGTTGTTATCGCTGATAGAGTTTATATATCAGATGCCACTCACAATATTAAAGATAGGTTCCTGCCTATAATCAATCAAGGAACAAGTTTTGAATCGAAGGTAATTATAGAAGAGGGTGCTTGGATAGGAATAAATGCTTGCATTCTTCCAGGCGTGAGAATTGGCAAGAACTCTGTAGTTGCTGCAAACTCTGTAGTTACTAAGGATGTTTCTGATAATGAAATTGTAGGAGGAGTGCCAGCTAAAGTACTTAATTAAAAAATCAGATTATTGATTAAAATTAAAGTACTTTTGATAAAGTTTTTTAATGTTTTTTTTATCAGGTAGAATTACTTTTTTAGCCCGGGTGGTGGAATTGGTAGACACAAGGGACTTAAAATCCCTCGAAGGCGACTTCGTGCCGGTTCAAGTCCGGCCCCGGGTACCACTCAAAACCCTTTTACAAACTTTGAAATAAGATTTTTTGCTGATGATAATTTATCATCTAATAGAAGGTTTTTAAGAGAGTCTTTAAGTTCCTTTATTTCATTTAGGGGATATTTTTCTTCTACTGCCTTTCTAATATCATCATGCTCAGTCGGAAGCGGATTATCGCTTAGAAGTAACTCTTCGTATAGCTTTTCTCCTGGTCGTAATCCAGAATAAACTATCTGGATACCGTTATCTTTTCCATCAGAGGCAACTGAATTTCCTGATAATCTAATCATTCTTTCAGCAAATTCTTTAATCTTTATGGGGTCTCCCATATCTAATAAAAATACTTCTCCGCCTTTTGCCATAGCTCCTGATTGAAGAACTAAACTTGCTGCTTCTTTTATTGTCATAAAAAACCTATTTATATCTTCGTGAGTAACTGTAACAGGGCCTCCTCTACTTATTTGTTCCCAGAAAAGAGGAACTACGGAACCAGAGGAATTAAGCACATTCCCAAACCTTACCATTGAAAAAATTGTTTTATTATCTTTAATATCTTGAAAGGCTTGTAAAGATAATTCGGCTAATCTTTTAGTTGCGCCCATTAAATTAGCTGGATTAACAGCCTTATCTGATGAGATGAGCACAAAGGATTTAACATTGTTTTTATTGGCTATTGAACATAGATCATATGTCGCAAAAAAATTATTCTCTATCGCAGAACTAAAATTTTCATTTGATTGCAGTAAAGGCACATGCTTGTAGGCTGAAGCATGATATATGGAATCAATACTATTTTTATTAAGTAGCTTTTCCATTTCTTGAGTATCTTGCACATCTTTGAGTATGAAATTCATAGAGTCCAGGTTTTTATAAGATTTAAAACTTTCTTTAAGCTTAAATAAGTTAAACTCGGAAGAATCTACAAAAAATAATTTGGCAGGTTTAAGATCTGCAATTTGTCTTGAAATTTCTGAACCTATAGAGCCCCCAGCTCCAGTAATTAGAATATTTTTATTATGAAAGCTACTTTCAAGAAGAATTTTATTTGGAACTTTAATTTTACGATCGATTAAGTCGGAAACGCTTATATCTTCAATTGATAATTTAGTCTCTAGCGCGCCATAGTTATAAGGTATTGTTTTTACCTGAACTTCAAACTTTTCTAAAGAGGATATAATTTTTTTTCTTTCTTCAGCAGTAATTCTTACCAAAGCCATTACAACGATTACATTTGGATAAGTCTTTTTTAATTTCTCTATTTTTTTTTGATTTCCTAGTACCTTGTAACCCAGTATGTTGAAGTTTTTAAGCTTTTTATCATCGTCTATAAATCCAATTATTTTATATCTTGGATTTTGAGAAATTGAAGCAGCAGTTTCTCTCCCAGCTTGGCCAGCTCCATAAATCAAAATTGGAGCTGAAGATTCATCAGATTTTAGTGACAAGAAGTTAAATGCTATGGATCTAACCAAAACGATTTGAAAGAAAACTGTAAAAAGATTAATTAATCCTATAATTATAGATTTTGAGATTATTGAAGAAGTAGAAAAAGAAGATACACTCAACAAAATACAATAACTTAAAAGTCCAAATATTCTTTCAGTTCCAACTAGATTCATTACACCAGATGATCTAAAAAATGACTTATACCCGTTAAGAGCACTTATTATTGTCAACGATACTGCGTTTATAAGTAGAATTTGAAAAAAGGATAATTTCAGATAATCTAATAAAATTGGAGAGTGAATCCTTATAGAATTTTCATAATACTCATTTGTAGTTAATATAACAGTTGCTATCAATATAGAGTTTAAAGTCACAATATCAGTAAAAATAAGTAGCGCTGTCTTTTGATTCCTAGACAGCTGAATAATTCTTTCTCTGAGAGTTTTAATCATAATTATTTTTTCAATGATATTTGTTTTATTATAAGTCTAATTTAAATATGGTTATATTTTGAAAATCGATAATTTAAACAAAGTTGTTGTTCCTATTGCAGGTTTAGGTACAAGGATGTTACCAGCTACAAAAGCAATTCCAAAGGAAATGCTACCAATAGTAAACAAACCTATTATCCAATATATCGTTGAAGAAATTATTGAGGCAGGTTTTAAAGAAATCATTTTCATAACACATTCCAGCAAGTCTTCTGTAGAAAATCATTTTGATCAAAGTTTTGAACTTGAAACCACTTTGGAAAAAAAGGTAAAAAGAAGACTCCTTAAAGAAATCAAATCTATTTCGAATCTAAAAATTTCAATCCACACAATTAGGCAAGGACATGCTCTTGGTTTGGGCCATGCTATCGCATGTGCAAAACCTATTGTACAGAAAGAACCCTTTGCAATAGTTCTTCCAGATATGCTAATTAAAGAATCAAATAAAAGAAATAACCTTTACAAGTTAAAAAAAGCATTTGAAGATAGTGGTAAATCTCAAATTTTGTTAGGAAAATCTTCAAAAAAAGATATTTCTAGTTATGGAGTTGTAAAATTAAATAAGGATGTCATAAAAGCTATTATAGAAAAACCTTCTCCGAAGAACGCTCCATCAAATCTTTTTGTTGTTGGGAGATATATTTTCGAAAATAATTTTTTGAATTATTTACTAAAAAACAAACGTTCTAAAACTGGTGAATTTGAATTAAGCTCTGCAATTCAACAATTCATTGATCATGAAAACACAGTTTTTTATAGAGAATTAACAGGAGATTATTATGACTGTGGAAATAAATTAGGTTATTTAAAGGCAGTATTTGATTTTGCTCTTCAAGATGATGAACATGGAGCAGAATTAAAAAAATACATAAAAAAAACAATTCGATGAAACCTCATCCAAAAGAAATAGCTGTTATAAGTGGAGGATTTGATCCAGTCCATAGTGGTCATATCTCATATCTAAAGGGGGCAAAAAAATATGGAGACTATCTCATAGCGTTGCTAAATAGTGATGACTGGTTGATAAAAAAGAAAGGAAAATTCTTTCTACCCTTCAGCGAAAGAAAAATAATTTTAGAAAATATTAATTCCCTTGATGAAGTCTTAGGTTTTGAAGATGATGAATTAGGCTCTTGTATTAATGGATTAAAAAAAATAAAAAATAAGTATCCTGATTCTAAGATCATATTTTGTAATGGCGGAGATAGAGAACTAGATAATATTCCTGAAATGTCTTTGAACGAGATTGATTTTAAATTTGGAGTTGGAGGAAATGATAAAAAAAATTCATCAAGCTCTATTCTCAAAGACTGGACTTATGACAGAGAAAATAGAGTATGGGGATCTTTTTATAATCTTTTCTTAGATAAAAATATTAAAGTTAAAGAACTTATTATTTCTCCAAATCGAGGAATGAGCTTCCAAAGACACTTTCATAGAAATGAAATTTGGTTTATCAGCAAAGGTTCTTGCTTGATAAAACACAGTAAAACAAATGAAGAGAGTAAAAAGGAATTTAATCTCAATAAAGATGAGGTTTTTCATGTAAAAAAAAATGAATGGCACCAAATTATCAATCCTCATAATGAAGAATGTAAAATTATAGAAATACAGTATGGAGATAAAGTAGAAGAATCAGATATTGAAAGGCTTTATTACTTTGATTCGCTAGATTGATTTAATATGAAGCTCAAACTCTTTTTTAGAAAAAAATTTAGAAAAAAAAAGACTACACATTTTATTTTTAACAAAGATGACCTTTCTTTTTTAAATTTAGAGTTGTCAAAGTCTAAGGTCATTGGTCTAGACACTGAATTTGATTGGAGAACAACTTATTTTCCAAATCTATCTCTGATTCAAATAGCAACAGAAAAAAAACTTTTTCTTATCGATTGTCTAAAAGTTTCACCAAAAAAAATCTTAAAAAAGTATCTAGAAGATAAAGATTGGCTTAAGATTTTTCATTCCGTTAGAAGTGATGCAACAGTTCTTAGTAAATGTCTTGACTGCAAAATAAAAAATGTTTTTGATATTCAAGTGGCAGAAAGAATTTTATCTAGAGGAGATATCAAATCATATGGAAAAATAGTAAACAAATTTTTTGGTATAAATCTAAAGAAAACCGAAACGAATTCAAATTGGTTAAAAAGACCTTTATCAGATGATCAGATAAATTATGCTTTTGACGATATTGATTTTTTATTAGAAATTTATAACTATCAAACAAGATCTTTAAATAAAAAAAACTTATTAAATGAGGCTTTTTTAGAGTCTGAAAAGGAAGCTATTCTTGGCAATCAATCATTAAAGAAAATTAGAATAAACAAAATAAAAAATAAATTTTCTAAAAGAAATATTGAGATATTTGTTTGGAGAGAGGAATTGGCAGAAGAGGAAAATATTCCTCCAGCATTTATTTTTAAGGATAAATACTTAAAAAAACTTTCTAATGTGAAGTCTCATGATGATCAAGCAAAAAAGAAAATTATGACTATACTAGGTGACACTAAACTGACAGAAAGGTTTATCAATATTTTTTTATAGTAATGTTTTGGATAATTTATTTCTTAGCAGCCTTCGTAACAAGCTTTTTGCTTTCCTTATTTTTTCAAAAAAGAATTTACAAGATTTTAGCTTTTAGCTTTTCTCTTTCTTTGATGATTTCAATTTGGTTTAAAAATCCAGGAGAGTCTATCATTGCACCAATTCTGTCGATTTTCATTTTGGAATCTACAATTTTAGAAGATAGTGGTTATATGAGGCTAATTAGACCTTTGGCTTTTACTACAATAGTTATATTTTTTCTTACTTTTATTTTTTGGAAAAAAGATTCTAAAAAGTAATAACTTTTGCTTCGATATCTTTTATGGAAATAATTCCAATTTGATTTTTACCTTTCATAAATCCTGCACATTCGCCTGGATTGAAGATTAGACAATTATTTACTATTTCCGATCTAAATCTATGTGTATGTCCATGTAAAATTAAATCATTTTCCTTAGTCATTTTTTCATCAATTAATTCAGGATGATGCAAAACAGATACTCTCTTATTATGGATTCTCTCAAAATAGGGTTCTTCAAAAATATTACACTCAAATTTTTTGGCAGCAATTTCAAGTTCATGTCTTTCTAATATGTCGTTATTTCCTAAAATTGCTGATAGAGGACAGTTTAAATCTTTAAAAGCTATTAATGATTTTGGTAGAGATATATCTCCTGTGTGGAAAACTTTATCTACTCTATTTTCATTGAAAATAGAGCAAATAACTTTGATATTCTTTAGATTATTATGCGTATCTCCTGTTACGCCAATAATCATTGAATTATACTTTTTCTAAAATATGAATACCGCAAGCAGTTCCAAGACCTATTACATGAGTCATTCCGAGTCTTGCACCCTCTACTTGTCTTTTTCCAGCTTCACCCCTTAAGTGAGTGCAAACCTCATAGATATTCGCAATACCAGTTGCACC
>JAYNHP010000010.1:0-37138 GCA_038108155.1 Flavobacteriales bacterium
TGAAAGGCAACCACGATCAAGTAGACGATATTTGTTTGATGGGATTAAGGGTTTAACTTAACCATTCAAAGCAACTACTTCGTTAATTTCAGGAATATGAGATTTTAATAAATTCTCCACTCCTCCTTTTAAAGTAGCTGTACTAGATGGACAACCACTACAAGAACCCTTTAATACAACTGTTACTTGTCCATTATCTTCATTATAGGACTGAAAATGAATTGCGCCTCCGTCCTGCTCTACAGCTGGTTGAATATATTCATTTATTAAATCCACTATTTTCTTGTCCATTTCAGTGTTAATGACTGGTGAGATATTGGTAGTTTTGGTTTCAGATTCTGAAACAACCTCAATTTTGGACTGCTCTGGTATTTTCTGAATAGCTTCTTCATTTTCCATCAACCACTCTCTTATAAAATCTCTCATTTCCAAACTAACATCACTCCACTCTATCATGTCGTTCTTAGTAACTGTTACAAAGTTTTGAGCAATAAATATTTTGGTTACAAACGGAAAATTGAATAAAGCATCTGCAAGAGTAGAATACCCTTTTGAATCTGATGGAGATAGAAACTCTACAATTTCACCAGAAGTTATAAGCATGTGGTCTGCAACAAACTTCATAGTGTTGGGATTAGGCGTCATTTCCGCATAAATAGTAACTGGTCTGCTCATTTTTTATAATTTACAACTAAATTAATCAATCCTAATCGATATGAAACCACTCATTAAAGAAATTAATGGTAAAAATCCACAATTTGGAAAAGATTGTTACCTGTCTGAAAATGCTACCATTATTGGAGATGTCATTTGTGGAGACCGTTGTAGTTTTTGGTTTAACTCTGTTACAAGAGGCGACGTTCACTTCATAAAAATGGGAAATGAAGTAAATGTTCAAGACGGAGCAATAATTCACTGCACCTACAAAAAAAGTCCAACTACGATTGGCAATCAAGTAACTATTGGCCACAATGCTATTGTTCATGGTTGTACAATTAAAGATCGGGTACTGATCGGAATGGGAGCTATTGTACTAGATAATTGTATTATTGAAAGTGACAGTATTATTGCAGCTGGAGCTGTAGTTACTATGGGAACCCACGTAAAATCTGGAGAAATATATGCTGGTGTTCCAGCAAAAAAAGTGAAAGAAGGGGACTTTAAAAAACAACTTTTAGACTTAGCCCATAAGTATGTAGAATATTCTAAGTGGTATAAAGATTAAATAATTTGAACAGTTTTAGAACTATAATTTGAAGTGTAGAATAAATTTAAATGGTCGTCAAACTTTTCACTTTCTTCAGTGGTAAATATCTCTATATTTCCAGACTTAGATATTTGATTATCAATGATTGAATGTCTCTTAAAATACTCTATTAGTTTATCTGCAACCAAATCCCCTTGGTCAAATAATTTTACTTCCTTAGGTAAGAACTTCTCTATGGATTCTTTTAAAATTGGATAGTGAGTACACGCCAAAACCACCGTATCTATTCTAGGTTCTTTTTCCAATAGCTCGTCTATATACTTCTTTATATAGTATTGCCCTCCCTCTTCTAAAAATGTATTGTTTTCCACCAAAGGAACCCACATAGGACAGCTTTGTTGAACAACATTAACTTTAGGAAATAATTTTGATATTTCAATAGGATAACTATTAGAAACTATTGTTCCTGCAGTACCCATAATTCCAACATAACCAGATTTAGTAAAATGTCCAACTTCTTCTGTAGTTGGTCTAATAACTCCCAAAACTTTTTTATTGGGATACTTATTTGGTAAAATATTTTTCTGAATATTTCTAAGTGCTTTTGCAGACGAAGTATTACAAGCTAAAATAACAATTGGGCAATTTCTTTTAAATAAATATTCAACGGCTTCGAGAGTATACTGATTAATTACTTCAAAAGATCTTGCCCCATATGGAGCTCTTGCATTATCACCTAAATAAATACAATCGTAATTAGGAAGCAGGTTATGAATGGATTTAAGAACTGTTAAACCTCCATAACCAGAGTCAAATATGCCAATTGGGCCTTTCATTTAAATTAAAAAAAAAGACTCTTAAAAAGAGCCTTTCAAATTAGTTGGAAGTGGATATACCAAGTTTCTTTCTAACCTTGTCACTTATATCGTCTCCGCCAGCATGTAAAAGAGTAGTTAACTCAAATATATAAGAATACCCATCTGCTTTAGCAAGTTCTTTAACAGCGTTATTTACTTTTATCATAATTGCTTGTAAGAGTTCCTGCTCTTTTTGTTGTAATTTCTGCTCAGCCTCATAAGCTTTCTTTTCATAGTTCTGCTGTCTCTCCATTAAATCAGCTTCTTTTCTCTGTCTAGATTCTTGAGACATTTCAGCTTTTTGTTGTTCATAAGCTTGAGCAAATTCCATGATCAATTTTTGATACATTTCTAGTTCTTTAGCCAAATCATTTTTATAACTTTCTAACTCTTGCCTTGCAGATTCATAATCTGGCATTTCCTGAACAATAGCCTGAGAATTTACATGACCCAATTTTTGAGCATTGACATTGAATGCGGAGGAAAATAGTAGCGCTATTAGAATAGATTTAATTGTATTTTTCATTTTTACTTTTTTAGTTTTCTGATTATTGCATCGCTTTTATCATACTTTGGATCTGCGTACAATATATTCGAGTTTTTACTTTTATCCAAAACATATGCGTAATTATTGTCTTTAGCTAATGACTGGATGGCCTTAAATACTTTTCTTTGGATTGGTTGAATTAATTCTTTTCTTTTTCTAAATAGGTCTCCTCCTACACCAAATTTTTTAGTTTGAAATTTTCTTAATTCATCTTGAAGAGTTGTTATCTCTAACTCTTTTTCTATTCGGGTATCTTCCGGAAGTAAAAGTTCGTTCTTTTTTAGTTCGTTACTTTTTTGTTCGATTATTATCATTTTTTGATCTAGCTCTTTTTGCCATTGAGCAGCCAAGTCGTCGATTTGTTTCTGTGCTTTTTGATAACCCTCCATTTGCTCTAAAATGTATTCAGAGTCTACAAAAGCAAATTTTTGACCGTTACTTTTTAGGTTAAATAAAGAAACTACAAGAAATAATATGATAGATCTTAAAAACATATTTTATAATTCACCAATATTCATGCCAATTGTAAAATGAAATTGTCCTCGATAACCTTTTGCTTGAATTTGAGAGTTATGATTTACCTCTCCTTGTGCTCCTGGGTCTAATGGATCAAAACCAAATCCGTAATCAAGACCCAATAAGCCAAACATAGGTAAGAAAATTCTTACTCCAAAACCTGCAGATCTTTTGACCTGAAATGGATTGTACTTTTTATAATCGTTCCAAGAATTACCCCCTTCAAGAAAACTTAAAAGATAGACAGTTGCTGATGGATTTAAACTTACGGGATACCTAAGCTCTAAAGTATACTTACTTATTAATCTATCTCCAGTACTGGAAGAAATAGTTTGTTCATCGTAACCTCTGAGTGCAATAATTTCTCTACCATCTAAACTAAATCCTGAAAGACCACTTCCTCCCAAATAAAATCTTTCAAATGGCGGTGCTCCCAAGTCTTTGTTCCAACCATTAAGCAAACCAAAACCCAATCTAGCATTAACAACTAGTTTCTTATCTTTTGAGATTGGGGTAAACCAAGACGAAGTGAATTTGAACTTATTATATTGTAAGAACTTATATTTCTCTTGATCTGTTAGGGTACTATGGTCTTCTATATTATTGATCCTGGAATATGGATAAACGCTAGATTTAAGCGATAAGGTGATGGAAGAACCACTTCTTGGATACAATGGCTGATCAATACTATTTCTAGAGATTCTCCACTGGACATACGGGTTATTTACATAACCATTTGCAAAACTAAATATACTTCCAAAATTATTTAATCTATAATGTTGGTAACCTGCTTCATAATAAACACTAAAATAATCATCAGGCCATTTCAATCTTTTTCCTAATCCCACCGAAACCCCAGTAATTTTAATAAATCTTCTATTTTCATTTATTACATTATTTCCTTCTGCATCTAGAGAATCAAATAAAAATTTTCTATCGTAAGACTGCATAGAATGAAAAGCAGATATGGTAAACGAGTTTGGTTTCTTTCCACCAAGCCAAGGTTCTGTAAAAGACATATTGTAACTCTGGAAAAAATAGCCACTAGACTGAGCACGGATGCTCAATCTTTGTCCATCTCCTGACGGTAATGGTGACCAGGAACCTTTTTTAAATAATTTTTTTGCAGAAAAGTTATTAAAAGTTAGACCAAGAGTTCCCACCAAAGAATTATTTCCCCAACCTCCGGAAAGCTCAATTTGATCATTTGGCCTCTCTACCACTTCATAATCTATATCTACTGTTCCATCTGTTGGGTTAGGCATTGGGTTTACTCCCAACTTCTCTGGGTCAAAATAACCATTTTGAGCCAACTGTCTTTGTGTTCTAATTATAGCATCTCTAGAAAACAAGTCTCCAGGATGGGTATACATATCTCGAAGAATAACATGATCACTAGTTTTTGTATTTCCATTTACATTAACTTTTTTAATTCTAGCCTGTTTTCCTTCATAAACTTTTATCTCTAAATCTACTGAATCGTATTCAATTTTTTTCTCTACTGGTGTAACTTGAAAAAACAGGTAACCATCATCCATATAAAGTGAGCTAATATCATTACCATTAGGATTCATAAATAATTTGGTATCTAAAGTTGCTTGGTCGTACAAATCTCCTTTTTTAATTCCCAATATGGTATCTAATAGCCCTGTAGAATATTTTTGGTTGCCTGACCATTCGATATTTCTAATGAAGTATTGATTCCCTTCCTCAATTCTAAATAAAACATTTATGGTGTTTTCATCAAAATCTACAATAGTATCGGAAACTATTTGCGCATCTCTATGAGCAATCTGCTTATATTTTTCAATTATCTTTTCTTTGTCTTGTTCAAATAACGAATTTTGAAACATAGATCTTTTATAGAACCGATACCATTTTTTTTCTTTGGTTTCTTTCATCAATCTCTTTATCTTTTCTGTAGAGAGTGAAGAATTTCCTTCAATAATTATTTCATTTACTTTATATCTTACTCCTTTTTCTATATCAATTTTCATGATTTTGCTGTTATTTACAAGCGTATCGTTTTTTGTAGATATAGAAGCCTTGGCTTTTAAAAAACCTTTTCCAATAAAATAATTTCTAGAAATCTTTTTGACATTCATTTTTAGTGACTCGGAAATTATTTTACCACTGTAAAGGTCTAAATCGTCTCTTAATTGGTCGGCCTCAGATTTAGAAATTCCAGAAAATGAATACCTAGACATTCTAGGACTTTCTTTAAGTTTTATTCTTAAGAAAAGATTTTTTCCCTGTGTTTTTTCTTTGGAAATAGATACCTCACTAAATAAGCCCTGGTTCCATAAATTAGTGATAGCCTTTGATATTTTGTCACTTGGTATAGCAATTTTATCTCCTCTAACTAGTCCAGATTTTTGAATTACCATTTCGTGATCTAAATGAACAACACCATCAATAGAAACACCTGCTAGGGTATATTCTCTTGGTGAAAGCTGGTAATTAGTATAAGATTCTTGGCCATAAATATTATTAACAGCTAAAATTAAAACTAATATAATTTTAATAAATCTATTCATTAGGATCTAGTAGTTGTTCCGATGTTTTTCCAAATCTTCTTTCTCTTTTTTGATAGTCAAAAATTGCTTTATAAAAATTCTTCTTCTTAAAATCTGGCCATAAAATCTTTGTAAAATAAAGCTCTGTATATGCCAATTGCCACATTAGAAAATTACTTACTCTATTTTCTCCACTAGTTCTAATTAATAGTTCTGGATCTGGATAATCAGAAGTACTCAAATAAGAACTTATTAATTCTTCATTTATTGCACTAGAGTCTAAATCTCCATTTACTACTTCTTTCGTCATCTTTTGCACAGCAAGAGAAATCTCTCTTCTTGAACTGTAACTCAATGCCAAAATAAGAGTTATTTTTTTATTGTTTTTTGTACTTTGTTTTGCTTCTCCAAGGGCTTTTTGGCATGATTCTGGAAGAAATTCAATATCGCCAATGGTGGCTAGCTTTACTCCCTTACTGTTAAGTTCGTCAACTTCGTTGTATATAGATTGTACTAATAAATCCATCAATGCGGAAATTTCTTCTTTAGGTCTACTCCAATTTTCAGAACTAAAGGCATATAAAGTAAGATATTCAACACCTATTTCAACTGCGGCGGTCAAGGCTTCTCTAACAGACCCTACTCCGTTAGTGTGTCCAAAAATTCTCATCTCTCCCTTTTTCTTGGCCCATCTTCCGTTACCATCCATAATAATGGCTACATGCTTTGGAATTCTAGTACTATCTAAATTAAAATCTTTCATAAAAAATGAATTTAAAGAAATGTTTATTTTGCTACCATTTTGGACAAACTACATCCTTAAAAAATTCATACGTTAAAATAATCCCAGTTACAGCATACCAATCCTTATTGCTTGCATCTCCTCTTTGCAAACCATAACTTGAATTATTTATTCCTTGGGGAAATCCAGATTTATCGCTCATTTGAGCTGCTTCTGGACTTACTGCTGCAAGTGCTGCTAAATCTGGGTAAAGGCCACTTACATCGTCAAAATAATCTGTGAAAGTTTTTCTCATCCCATACTCTATGCTAAATGACAAATGATGGGTAATATTCATTTTGACACCTACTCCAAAAGGAATAACTATTTGATTTCTAGAGTATTTTTTTACAATTTCATTATTATCATTTCTCAATATACTTCCTTGGCCTTCCGTTCCCAACGGCTGTAGTTCTACCCATTCTCCTCCAGTTTTTCCTTTAGGATTCATCCTCATGTAATTTATTCCAGCAAAGAAATAAGGAGAACCAAAATCGGGTTTATCTGTATGGTTTTGACCGGGATGAAATTTAAAAAAATCAATCTCAAGTATAGGGCCAAACTCAATAACATCAGATTTAAATTCTAGGTTTCGATAAATTTGACTTTCTATTCCTGACTTGCTGTCGTTGGCCTTAAACTTATTATACATTAAATGAAATCTCAATGAAATTCTTTCGTTGGGAAAATCTGTTTTATAAACTAGACCAAGACATAAATCTTGTTGCGAAAAATGGCTTTTATTTAAGTCACCAATATAATAACCAGTTCCCGAAAAAAAACCAAATTCAGAAACCTGTGAAAATGAGCTTATGCTAATTATAAATGTTGAGAGTAAAATTAAATTTTTCATCTAGCTAAAACTAATTAGTGAAATTACAAAAGATATTATAGGAAAACCTTAAAAAGAGTTAATTTCTTGAATCTTTTCCCCAAAATAACTTATTTCTTATAGTTTTAAAGAAATTATGATCTGGTAACTCTATTAGATTAATAGAAAAATCTGCTTTGCTTATATATATTTCTTCATTGTTTTCTATAGATACAGATCTACTATCCATAGTTAAAAGAAATTGACTTTCTCTAGATTCTGCTCTAAGTCTTATCACCACATCGTCACCAACTACCATCGGTCTAAGATTTAAATTATGGGGAGAAACGGGGGTAATTACGAAATTATTAGAACCAGGGGAAATTATTGGCCCTCCACAAGATAATGAATATGCTGTTGAACCTGTAGGAGTAGAGGTAATTAGACCATCTGCCCAATAAGAATTTAAAAACTCATTATCCAAGAAAGCATCAATTTTCAGCATGGAAGAAGAGTCTTTTTTATGAACCGTAATCTCGTTTAATGCAAAATTAGAGGTCTTAATTTCAGACAAAGTTTTACTTTTTACTTGAAGTAAAGATCTCTTATCAAATTTATAGTCTTTGTTTTTTAGTGCTTTTACAGCTAAAACTATATCCTCTTGATTAATATTTGCTAAAAAACCTAATCTTCCAGCATTAATTCCTAAAACTGGAATATTACTGTCCTTAATCATGGTAACCGTATCTAGAAGAGTTCCATCACCACCAAAACTTATCAAAAGATCAATTTCATTTGCTAATAAATCTTGACCATCAAAAAAATTAATATTAAATCTTTTAATCAATGAAGAATGTTCTTCTAAAGATTTATGGATAAACAGCTGAGTATTTAGCTCGTCTTTCAAAGTAACTATAAGTAATTCTAAAAATTTTAAATTATTCTCAGAAATAGACTTTCCATATATAGCTATATTCTTCACTCTAAACTTCTAAATAGTTAATTAAATGATCGTATCTATCTTTGTTTTGATTGGCTATTTCTTCATCGCTAAATATTTCATCTATCATATAATCATATCTAGAAAAAGTTTGCAAAACAGCGCCTAAATTTGTTTGGGTAATTTTAATCGTAAGTTTTAATTGGTTTGACCCTTCAATAAAATCGTTATAAAAAGCAAGAATTTTAGAATCGTTACTTTCAATAATTTGAGCTATTTCTGAAAACTTGTAATCCATTTTATTTAAATACATGACTAAAGTTGCTCCGTTTTGAGTAAAACTTGATTGATTACTAAATATATTCAATAAGTTTTTTCCGCTTATCGATCCTTTGTAATTGTTTTGATTGTCACAAACAGGAACTACACTTAAGTTATAATTTGAAAGCAGTAACATAATTTGAAATAAATGGGCATTTCCAAAAACAAACTGTTGCTTGCCAATAAAATTAATTTTAGAGATCAATTCCTTTGAATTATTGAAATCATAAATCATGTCGTCAGAAATCAAACCAACGAATTCAGAACCACTTACTACTGGCAGATGATTTACTTTAAACTCATCCATCCAATTCAAAGCCTTTTCTATGGACTCATCAAATTTTATTGGTGGAACATCGTTTTGTATTAAATCAATTGCCTTCATTTATTATAATTATTTGTAAAAATACAATTAAAGTAGCGATTAAGATAAATTGTCTTTTAATTTTGTATAATGATCGCATTAAGTGTAAATATCAACAAAATTGCAACATTGAGAAATGCTAGAGGTGGAATTATACCCAATGTTACTCAACATGCTAAAAACATAGAACTTTTTGGAGCTAATGGAATTACTGTTCACCCAAGACCAGATGAGAGACATATAACTTATCAAGATGTTAGAGAATTGAAGAAGGTTCTAAAAGTGGAACTAAATATTGAAGGAAATCCAAAAGAAAATTCCTTTGTAGATCTGGTCTTAGAAACTAGACCTAGTCAAGTTACCTTAGTTCCTGACGAAAGTGGTCAACTAACTTCCGATCATGGTTGGGATACAATAAAAGAAAAAGACTTTTTATTTGAAATGATTCAACTTTTTTCAAAAAACCAAATAAGAACCTCTTTATTTATAAATCCAGAAGAAAAACATGTGCAAGGAGCTAAGGAAATTGGATCAGATAGAATAGAACTTTATACAGAAAGTTATGCAAGTTCTAGTGTTTTAGATTTTGAAAAAGCTATTGAACCATTTGTAAAAGCAGCCAATAAAGCCAATGAATTGGGAATAGGGATAAATGCTGGGCATGATTTAAATCTAGAAAATTTAAAATTCTTTGCAACAAATATTCCAAACTTAAAGGAAGTCTCTATTGGTCACGCACTTATTGCAGATGCTCTAAATTATGGAATGGAAAATACAGTTAATTTATATCTCAGGGCTCTTTTAAAATGAAACTTAATTTCAAAAAAATAGGTGAAGGAAAACCACTATTAATATTACATGGATTATTCGGCTCTTCTGATAACTGGGGGACCCTTGGTAAGAAATTCGCAGAAAAAAATTTAGTTTATTTAATAGATCTTAGAAACCATGGCAGATCTCCACACAGCAAAGAAATGAGTTATGACCATATGGCAGATGATTTGTTAGAGTTAATTGAGGATGAAAATATTAATTCACCTATAATTCTTGGGCACTCTATGGGCGGAAAGGCAGCTCTAATGTTTACAGAAAAATATCCAAAATATGTAGATAAATTAGTTGTGGCGGATATTGGAACAAAGGCTTACCCAATGCACCATGATGATATTTTAAAAGGGTTAAATAGTGTCAACTTACAAGAAATTTCAAGTAGAACTCAGGCACAGCAATCTATCCAAGTTCATATTGATAATTTAGGAGTTCAACAATTTTTACTGAAGAACTTATATTGGATTGAAAAAGGAAAATTAGCATGGAGAATGAACCTAAAAGATATTGAGAAAAATATTGGAGAGATTTTAGTAAAAATAAATATCAACAAAAATCCTACTGATACACTTTTTATTCGTGGAGAAATGTCCAATTATATATTAGAAGAAGATTTTCAAAGCATACTAGATTCTTTTCCCAAGGGAGAAATCAAAACAATTCCAAATGTAGGACATTGGTTACATGCAGAAAACCCAATAGAATTTTACCAAATTGTAAATGAATTTATGAACAAATAAGAAGGAAGTGATTTACTGCTTATTGAGTTGCATTTCCATATCAATCACAGTATTGATTGTTAAACCCATGGTATCTATCACAAACGGTATAGTTCCATTTAAAAAACAAATATCTTCTTGTATTGACAAGATTTGATAGTCAGAAATCAATCCAGTAGTTAAATCTGTAATTAGTAAGTTGTTATCATCATTGGATAATTCCCAGGTTCCTTCACTAGTAATATCAATTGGGAAACCTGGTAGAGTCTGTCCAAAAATATCAATTCCTTCAGTAACAAAATTCAAAGAGTTTGAGCAAGTATATTCAGGAAATTGAAAATACCAATAGCCAGCATCATTAGCTTCTCCAGAAATAGTTTGGCTTCCTAGAATAGGAATATCAATTTGTGTCTCATATTGTAAATTGGTAATATTCCAATCACCATTTAATAAGTAGGAATTTGAATATATACACGACCCATTGTCATCTGTGGCATTTGGATTGTAATTGATTGAATTTGAGTCTGTGCAACCTAGTATAATACAAGAATTATCGTCCTTATCAGCCGATGGATTATAATTAGTTGCTGTTGGATCTGTACATCCATCTTTCCCACAAGACACAATTATAAAGCTTAGGAACAGAATACTCGATATTTTTAAAATTCTTTTCATATTAATTGTTATTCAATTATAAATTTATAATTTATTCTGTCATTTTGCAAAAGACAATCTACGATATAAAATCCTTTAGGTAAAAAAAGCAATTCAATTTCTATTTGTTTTTGATTATCAAATCTATGGTTGTAAACAACTTTCCCTGCCAAATCGTAAATTTTTAAAGTAAAATCTTCTTTCTGTTGTAAATCTATTACTAAATTATTGGTTGAGTTCATAAACTTAACATTGGTAGTTTTATTTTTGGAAGTTAATGTAGACAAAGGAGGATTCATTGAAAACATAAGGGATACTGGTAGATGATCACTCATATAAAAAAGAGCTCTAGCTATATCTTGGGGTACTTGTGAATTATTGGCGCTGTTAATAGATTGATTGAAATAACTACCATCTTGACCATCTGCAATATAGGTATTGGCTATGTATTCTATCCCAGAGCTCCCATTGGCAACATCATTAGAGATAAAAATAATATCAAATCTATCGTCCATTCCGCCGTACGCTCCACCTGCATAACCTCCTGTAGATGATCTTGTACTTTGAGTATGTATGTTATTGTAAAAACTATTGTTATGCCAGTTTCCCAGTTGGTTAATTGGGTCGATTAAATCTAAGCCTTGCCCGTAAAGGATTTCTTGACAAGCTGGTTCGGTATGATAATAAAAATTGAAATCCCCTCCTACAATCAATCTTTCGTTTCTGTTATTGTTTACCAAAAACTGCTTAAAGGTTTCAGCCTCTTGTCTTCTGAGTTCTTCATTATTAGAGCTACTTCCTGCTTTTAAATGAATAGAATAGATGTATATAAAGCTTGTGTCGGTAGAAATACCTAATTGATTTTTATAAAAAAGAACATATTCACTAATATCTCTAAGCTGAGTTGGTATTTGTTGCTGAGAATAAAGTTCAAATTTATTTTGATTATAAAAAAGCAAGTTGTCTGTATCAGGACCATCAAAATACAATGCACTTTTAAAGTCATTGTTCGATCCAGAATTTAATACATTGTTTTTTATTAAAGCTCCACCATTAAATGAAGTAAGCTCGTTAACCACAAAAATATCAGGCTGAATAAAATCTAAAATCTTTTTTAAAGTATCCACTCTATCTTGCTGAGAAGAAGGAAAATTTAATAGATTGTAATATGTAATTTTTAAGGAGTCTTGAGAAAAAAAATAAGTTAGTGAAGTAGTTAAAAAAAACGTGATTAAAAACCTCATAAAGCCTTTTTAACTAAGAACATATAAACCGGGAAATGGTCACTATATCCTCCTAAAAAACTAGAACCGCCATAAGTTCTAAAGGGGTATCCTTTGTAATTACCACTTGGATTTTTTAAGAAAGATTTATTGTAAACAACTGACTTATAAAAACTAAAAGAATTATACATATTATCGGTATCAATTTCCGATGGATTAACAATTAAAGATGGTGTTAATATAAATTGGTCAAATAAATTCCACTGATCTCTGTAAGCTAGAGTTCCTATTCCCTTTTTGTAATGATCGTACATGGTATTATACATTTGATTGTTTCTTAAAAGCGTAGATCCGTTGGCATGTAAAAAATCTTTAATACTTGGTGAGATAGGATCGTCGTTAAAATCACCCATTACAACCACTTTTGCTTTTTTATCTATTTGCTTAAGAGAATCTACAATGGATTTGGTCAACTTAGCTGCTTCTATACGTTTTGGTCTACTTTTTGCCTCACCTCCCCTTCTCGATGGCCAATGAACTACAACAAAGTGAATTTCTTCTCCAAGTAATTTGCCAGAAACTACCAATTGGTCTCTAGATCTGAACCTGTCGTTGCCAGGAATTTTGAATTTAACCGACTTACTGGAAGTTACTTTAAAATGTAAAGGATCGTAAATTAACGCACAGTCAATTCCTCTAGCATCTGGACCTTCGTGATGAACAATTTTGTAGTTCTTATCTGCAATTGAAGGTTGACTTACTAAATCTTCTAAAACCAATCTGTTTTCAATTTCACAAACACCGATAATGCTTGCACCAAATGGAGTTACTTCTTTACCAAGTGTATCTATAACAAATGCCATGTTTTTTAGCTTAAGAAGATATTTTGGGGTATTAAAGTTTTTAGACCCAAAAGGAGTAAAATCTTCTTGCAAAATCTTATTTGTATCAGGATCTACTATGGTATCAAAAAGATTTTCAAGGTTATAAAATGCAATACATTCTAAATTTAGCTCAAGAGACTTTCTGTTTTGAGAATATCCCACTTTAAGGAAAAGAAAAAATGTTAAAAAAATTAGATGGACTTTCAAGTTGAGAAATAATTTAAGTTACTTTTGACTAAAAGTAAACAACTTAATTTAATTTCAATACTTTAGGGCAAATGATTCTTAATTACTTCCAATCTCGTTTTATTTTTCCTTTGCTATTAATATGTTCCTTTTCAGGTTTAAAAGGCCAAACAGATTCGTCATTTGTTGTAGACACTGTTAAAAATATAATTCCAGTATTTACTACCACAGTTGATTTGCTTGACAATGAATTACAATCCCAAGACATAAGTGGTTTATTACAATCTTCAAGAGATGTTTATGTTAATCAAGCAGGATTTAATTTTAGTGCAGCTAGATATAGATTGAGAGGTTATAGCTCTGAAAATACTCGACTTTTTATGAACGGAATCCCAGTTAATGATCCAGAAAATGGATGGACTATATGGAGCTATTGGGGAGGATTAAACGATGTTACTAGATATCCGGAAACAAGTTTTGGAATAACTAACTCAGCTGCAAATTTTGGAAGTATTGGAGCGTATTCTTATATATCTGCTCTTCCATCAGTGAAAAGAACCGGATCAAGGGTCTCTTATGCATCCACCAACAGATCTTACAGAAATAGAGCAATGTATACTTACAATTCTGGTCTTAACAACAAAGGTTGGGGATTTTTAATAAGTGGTTCTTCTAGGTGGTCTGATGAAGGTTATGTTCCCGGATCTTTTTATAGTTCTGGAAGTTATTTACTATCTGTAGAAAAGAAATTTAATGAAAATCATTCTTTAAACTTCATGGCTTTTGGAGCACCAACCGTACAAGGAAGACAAGGTATTGCCGTTCAAGAAACTTATGATTTAACTGGCGATCCTTTTTACAATCCTTACTGGGGTTATCAAACTCAAAGCGACGGAAGCCTTAAAAAGAGAAATGCAAGGACTAGAGACAACCATAAACCGTACATGACCTTGGGTCACTACTGGAAAGTTTCAGAAAAACTAAATATACAATCAAATTTTTATGCCATTTTAGGGAAAACAACTAACACGAATTTAAATTGGGTAGATGCAAATGATCCCAGACCAGACTATTATAAGTATTTACCAAGTTATTTTGTAAACGATCAAGGAACACTTTCTGGAAATCAAATTATTGAAAACCAGGAGCAGTACAACAATATTTCACAACAGTGGCAGCAGAATAATCCGGACTATACACAGTTAAATTGGGATTTAATGTATAATGCCAACTACAATAATTTATATACTCAAAATAATATTGGAAATATTGATTCCTCTTTTACAGGAAGAAGATCTAAATATATAGTGGAAGAATACAGATTAGATCCAAGACATTATGGATTAAATAGTTTTGGAAAGTATGATTTCAACGAAAATAGCAGTTTAAATTTCGGGCTAAATATCAGTAATTATACTAGTAGAAACTACCGCAAGATAAATGATCTTTTAGGAGGTGATTTTTGGGTAGATATTGACCAATTTGCACTCAGAGATTTTAACGATCTTGCCCTTGCACAGAACGATCTTCAAAACATTAATAATATTGTTGGTAAAGGAGATGTTTTTGGATACAATTACGACATTCATGTAAATAAAAATGAATTATTTGGCACCTACAGCTACAATAAAAAAAGAATAGAATCCTTCATAGGTATAAATGCATCTACTACAACATTTTGGAGAAATGGAAAAATGCAAAACGGAAGATTTCCAGAAAGTTCATTAGGAAGTTCTGAAAAACAGAACTTTTATAATTATGGTGTAAAGGTTGGCCTTCTTTATAAAATTACTGGAAGACATTTATTGTCCTTCAATGGAATGTACAAAACAGAAGCTCCTTACGTTAGAAATGCCTATGTATCTCCAAGAACAAGAGACCAATTAGTTCCTAATTTAAGTTCTACAGAAATAATTTCAGCAGACCTTAACTACAACATAAGATTGCCGTTTTTAAAAGCGCGATTAACTGGTTTTTATACTCAAATAAATGATCAGACTTGGGCAAGATCTTTTTACCATGATGAGTATAGAACTTTTGTAAATTATATGATGACCAATGTAGATCAGATTTTTATGGGAATTGAATTTGGATTTGAAAGCAATATTACCTCTACCATGCAATTAACTGGTGCATTTACAATTGGAGATTATCTCTACAATTCTAGGCCTGTTGCCACCATTACAAGAGACAATTCTCAGGAATTAATTGCTTTAGACAAAGTAGTTTACCTACAAAATTTTAAAATTGGGGGAATGCCTCAACAAGCTACATCATTAGGACTTAAATACAACGCTCCAAAATACTGGTACGCAGGGATAAATTTCAATTATTTTACAGACATATATCTTTCTCCAAATCCTGATAGAAGAACAGCAGAAGCAATTAGCGCATACGGATCTGAGTATCCTTACAGAGATGAGATAATTGACCAAACCAAACTAAGTAATGGAAATGCTGTGAATTTATTTTGTGGAAAAAGCTGGAAAATTTATAAAAACGATAGTTATATAAGACTTGGTCTTAATGTCAATAATTTATTAGACAATACATCTTTTAAAACTGGAGGATTTGAACAACTTAGATACGATGCCTCCAATATTCAAAGGTTCCCAAATAAATATGGCTATATGTACGGTAGAACCTATTTTCTAATGTTAAGTTATTTATTTTAAAAATGAAAAAAATTCAAAATTTACTTCTTATAACTTCTGTCACCATATTGTACTTTTCATGCAACAAACAATACGATGACCCACCTGTTAATCAAGTTCCTATAGGAAATATTATTTCAATAAGTGATCTTAAAGATATGTTCACTGGTTCTTTGACAGTAATTGATAGCAACTACAGTATTTTTGGTAATGTCACTTCGGAAGAAACCAATGGGAATTTTTACAAAGAAGTTTTTATGCAAGATTTAAGTGGAGCCATCAAACTAAAATTAAAATCATCTGGCGGTCTTTACATTGGAGATAGTATAAGAATTAATATTCAGAATGTATCCATGAGCGAATATGGAGATTTAATACAACTTGAGAATATTGATGTGGATCAACAAGTAGTAAAAATTGCGACGGAAAAATTTATTGAGCCATATGAAGCTACTATAAACCAACTTAGTCTTTCCGAAGACCAGAGCAGATTAATTAAATTAAATGATGTTGAATTTACAGAACTTGGGATGACCTATGCAGAATATTTACCGTATATAATTCCGAAAAACAATTTGTCATAAGAGATATTAACGAAGTACAATTAGATTCTTCTAGATGCAATGGATCCTCAGGCGGTGGAGGAAGTGGAGGAGATATATTGTACAAAGATTTTGAAGATGGGTCAATAACTTCAGGTGGCTGGAAAAACTTTTGGAGTGGAACTAATCCTAACATAGGAGAGTGGGAAATTTATACCACTTTTGGAGTTAATGGACCAGTTGCAAAAGCAAGTAATTATTCCAATAGTAGTAACTATGCATGTGAAAGTTGGTTGGTTTCACCACTTTTTGACCTAACAGTTGCCTCAGCCCCATATCTTGTTTTTGATAATGTTACTAGGTATAATGGCAACCCATTGGAGCTATATATTTCTTATGATTACGATGGATCTAGTAATCCTTCGCAACAAGGAACATGGACAGACATTACCGGATATGTTCCTAACTGGGATACCGACGATTTTCAGTGGGATTTAGTATCTAGTGGAAATACTGATTTAACGCCATTTATTGCACCATCTGTTGCTATAGCATTCAAATATACCGGAACCAATTCTAATGGTGCAACATGGGAAGTTGACAATATTATAATTAGAGAATAAAATTAATAATTCATTAGAATCTTCTTAGGATCTTTTCCTTTGAAGACCATTTCTTCTGGATTTTCTAGAACTTCTTTAACTTTTACTAAAAACCCAACACTATCTTTTCCATCTATTATTCTGTGGTCGTAAGACAGGGCTACATACATAATTGGTCTTATCTCTACTTTTCCATCTACAGCAACTGGTCTTTGAACAATATTATGCATTCCTAAAATTGCTGATTGAGGAGGGTTTATAATTGGTGTACTAAGCATAGAACCAAAAACACCTCCGTTAGTAATCGTAAAAGTTCCACCCGTAATTTCTTCAATAGAAATTTTACCATCTCTAGCTTTAATTGCTAGTTCTTTAATTTTAGATTCTATTTCTAATAAATTCATCTCCTCCGCATTTCTTAATACTGGAACCATTAACCCTTTTTCAGTACTTACTGCTATTCCTACATCGTTAAAATTGTAGGAAATCATATGATCCCCATCTATCATAGAGTTGACGGTAGGGAATTCTTTTAGAGCAATTGTGCAAGCATGGGTAAAAAAGGACATAAATCCCAAACCAACGCCATATTTCTCTTTAAAAGCATCTTTGTATTTGGCTCTTAAATCCATAATTGGCTTCATGTCTACTTCATTAAAAGTAGTAAGCATTGCTGTTTCATTTTTTACAGTAACCAATCTTGATGCTATTTTTCTCCTAAGCATACTTAACTTTCGTATCTCACTTTTCCTATTACCTTCTTCTGGTAAGGAAGCCAATAGCTGAAGAATATCTTGTTTTGTAATTCTCCCTCCTTTTCCTGAGCCTTCAATGTGCTCAACTTGAATATTATTTTCTACAATGATTTTTTTAGCTGCAACACTAGGATGTCCCGATGCGTAAGTTTTTTCACTTGCTGGGGTGGAAGTAACTGGACCTGGTGCTGGGGTGGAACTTTTTGTATTAGACTTTTCAGGTGATTTACCACCTTCTGGTTTCGCTGCAGAAGTATCGATCAAACATACAACTTGACCTACGGCTACAACGTCACCCATTTCAGCCTTTAAAGTAATTATACCAGCTTCTTCTGCAGGCAATTCAAGAGTGGCTTTATCAGAATCAACCTCAGCTATGGTTTGATCTTTTTCTACATAATCTCCGTCTTCAACCATCCATTCTGCAATTTCAACTTCTGTTATAGATTCTCCTGGACTAGGGACTTTCATTTCTAATACTGACATAATTTTTTTTTATAAATAGGACATTACTTTATTAATAATTTCTTGTTGTCTTCTTTCGAAAACTTTAGGAGAACCTGAAGCAGGACTTCCAGATTCTTCTCTAGAAAAACACACTATTTTTGAATATTCCCATTTTCTGAGAATATAAGACCATGGACCCATATTTAAGGGTTCTTCCTGAGCCCATACATACTTACAATCCTTTCCATATTTACTAAAAATAGATTTTAGTTGAGTTTCTGGAAAAGGATAGAGCTGTTCTAATCTAACAAATGCAATATTTTCTTTGTCTAGTGTTTCGTAATGCTCTACTAAATCATAATAAAATTTACCAGAGCATAAAACTACCTGATTGATTTTTGAAGGAATTGCAAGAGAATCATCAATAACTTCTTGAAAAGATCCTGAAGACATTTCCTGAATTGAGGAAACTGCTCTATGGTATCTTAATAGTTTTTTCGGAGTAAACACTACCAATGGCTTTCTAAAAGGTCTAGCAATTTGTCTTCTTAAAAGGTGGAAATAATTTGCAGGATTTGTACAATTAGCAACTTGAAAATTTTCTTCTGCGCATAACTGTAAAAAACGTTCTATTCTAGCTGAAGAATGCTCTGAACCCATACCTTCATATCCGTGTGGCAAAAGCATTACTAAACCGTTTGGCGTTCCCCACTTATCCTCTGCAGCACTTAAAAACTGATCAATTATAATCTGGGCACCATTAAAGAAATCTCCAAACTGTGCTTCCCATATAGTTAATCCGTTAGGAGTATTAAAAGCATAACCATAGTCAAATCCTAAAACAGCATATTCGGAAAGAAGGGAATTGTATATTTCAAATTTTCCTTGGTGATCATTGAGAAGGTTTAAAGGAACTATTTCTTCTTCGTCGTCTTCTGTTTTTACAATAGCATGTCTGTGAGAAAATGTACCTCTTTCAACATCTTGCCCAGATATTCGAATAGATTTTCCTTCATCAAGAAGTGTAGCATAAGCTAGAAGTTCACCCATTGCCCAATCCAGTTTATCTGATTCTATCATTTTCAATCTATCATCAAAAAGCTTTACAATTTTTCTAAAATATTTTTTACCTGCAGGCAAGGAATTCATTTTTTTGGCAAGTAAAAGCAACTTACTTTTCTCCACTCCAGTAGGTGGTGAGTTTTCAAAATCGTCTCTTTTTGATTTTCTAAAACCGGACCAAACTTCTTCTAAAAAATTAGTGATTTTGGCTTTTTCAATTTGTTTAGCATCGTCTAAACGCTCTTGAAGCATGTCGTCAAATTCTTTTTCCATTTGATTACCTTCTTCAATATTCACCACATTTTCATCCACTAATTTTTTTAAATAAATTTCTCTTGGATTGGGATGATTTGCAATGATTTTGTAAAGTTTAGGCTGTGTAAATTTTGGTTCATCACCTTCATTATGGCCATATTTTCTGTAACATAATAAGTCAACGAAAACATCTCTAGAAAATTCTTGTCTATATCTTAGAGCAATATCAAGAGTTTGAACTACTGCTTCAATATCGTCTCCATTAACATGAAATACTGGACAAAGAGTAGATTTTGCAATATCTGTACAGTAAGTACTAGACCTGGCATCTAAATAATTAGTAGTAAATCCTACTTGATTATTAATTACAATATGCAGGCTACCGCCAGTTCTATAACCCTTGAGTTGCGCCATTTGAACCACTTCATAAACTACACCTTGACCAGCTATAGCTGCATCACCATGAATTAGAATAGGTAAAATTTTCTTCTCGTCTCCTCCTAATTCGTGATCTATTTTAGATCTTGTAATCCCTTCAACTACTGGATCTACTGCTTCTAAATGTGATGGATTTGGTGACAGAGTTATTTTCACATTATTGCCACTATCTGTCACCACTTCTGAAGTTATTCCTAAGTGATACTTAACATCTCCATCAAAAAGAACTTCTTCATCATATTCTTTCCCCTCAAATTCACTAAAAATCTTGTCATAAGTTTTATTAAAAATATTTGCCAAAACATTTAACCTTCCCCTATGTGCCATTCCAACAACAAATTCTTTCAAACCTAAGTTGGAACCATTTTCAATTAAAACATCCAAAGCAGGTATTAGAGACTCTGCACCTTCAATGGAAAAACGTTTTTGGCCAACAAACTTTTTTTGAAGAAATTGCTCAAATACTGTAGCTTGATTTAATTTATGTAAAATATGTTTTTTTTGGTCTTTAGAAAACTGAGGTCTATTTTTAAGTTCTATATTCCTTCTTATCCATTCTACTCTTTCTGGGTGTCTTATATATTGGTACTCGATTCCTATTGATTCGCAGTAAGTTGCCTCTAAATGAATAATTATGTCATTTAATGAACAAGGTTCTAAGCCAACTTGTTCACTAGCCTGAAAAACAGTCAATAAATCTTCTTGATCTAAACCAAAATTTTTTATTTCCAATGTTGGATGGTATTTTCTTCTATCCCTAACTGGATTTGTTTTGGTGAAAAGATGACCTCTAGAGCGGTAGGCATTTATTAAATTAATAACCCTAAACTCTTTTAAAACATTCGTTGGTATTTCATCGACTTCTTGGTAATTAAATTTAGAAAATTCGTAGCCATCAAAAAAACTTCTCCAACTTGGCTCTACTAATCTTTTATCCACTAAATATCTTTGATGTAACTCATCTATATAGTCTATATCAATACTGTTTAAAAAAGAAAATCTATCTAACGCCATTATACCAACAAATATGCAAAATAATTAATTGTTATAATAGTTGGAAAGAAGATTCTTTCAGGACTTTTTAAATAAAAATTACACTTAAAAAAAAATTACCATTGTTCTTTTTAAATTTTTAAGATTTGATACTAAACAATACCTTCGATATTAATACTTAAATGTAATTTTGTAGCATGAAAATTTTAATAACTGGAGGTTCTGGTTTGCTAGGCTCAGCACTAACAAAAAAATTATTAATCAATAATATTGAAGTAGTTCATCTTACTAGAAATAAGAGTTCAAAAAATGATGTTAAAAATTATCTATGGAACTGGGAGAAGAATGAAATTGATGAAAACTGCTTTATTGATGTTACCCATATTGTCCACCTAGCAGGAGCAGGAATTGCAGAAAAAGCATGGACACAAAAAAGAAAAGAGCATATAGTAAAAAGTAGAGTTCTCACTACCCGACTTATGTATTCAAAAATAAACGAGTTAAAATTACCAATATCTGCATTTATTGCTGCTTCTGCAGTTGGAATATATGGTGCTCAAACAAGTGAAAAAATTTTTAATGAAGAAGATGAGCCATTTGAAGATTTCATGGGAAACTGCTGCAAGCAATGGGAAAATTCAGTAAACAAATTTGAAACAATGTCTAGAGTTGTCAAACTTAGATTAGGAGTAATTTTGGATAAAAACCACGGTGCTTTACCTAGAATAGCTAATATGGTTAAAAATGGTATAGGATCTCCCTTAGGCAATGGCCAACAATACATGCCTTGGATTCATATAGATGATGCTGTTAACATATTCTTCAATTCCATTGTAAATGATAAAATTTTTGGAACTTTTAATGCCGTGTCTAGTGACTATATAACTAATTCAGAACTGACTAGAAAAATTGGTGAAGTTTTTAATAAAAAAATATGGCTTCCCAATGTGCCAAGTTTTGTACTTAAATTTCTTTATGGAGAAATGTCTGACACCATATTAAAAGGGGTTAAAGTTTCTAATGAAAAATTAAAAGAAATAGACCTGAAATTAAAATTTGAAAAAATAGAGTCAGCTCTTTCTGAAATCTATTCTTAAAACTTTCTATTCATTAACTGAACAGAAAAATTTTTAATAATTTTCTTTTTTTCTTCTGACAAAGATAAGTTTCGCAATGAAACCATAGACTTATTATAAAAATCATTTTTTGATTCTTGAGCAACTTTCAAAACATCATATTTAAGGTAAAAATCTTTGACTTTTGATACTATTTGATTATTACTGAGTTGTTTGTCGTCAATAATATCATTAACCATATTCTTATCTTCTGTGGATGCTTTTCTTAAAAAGTCAATAAATAAAATTGTTTTCTTTTTTTCAATAATATCTCCACCAACTTGTTTCCCAAAATTATTCTCATTTGGGAATACGTCTAAAATATCGTCATGAATTTGAAAAGAAGTTCCGAGATTAAAACCAAAATCGTAAAGCAATTGCGCATCTTTTTCTGAGGCGCCTCCAATTAATGCCCCCATTTTTAAAGAGCACGCAACTAAAACAGCCGTTTTAAGCTGAATCATTTTTAAATAATCGTTAATTGAGATTATTTCTAATTTCTCAAATTCCATGTCTAAAGACTGCCCCTCACATACCTCTACAGCAGTTTGTTGGAAAATTTGATGCAATGTTGGAGATTGGGAGGAAGAGTTCGATAATAGCTGGTTTACAATTGCATACAATAAATCTCCAGAAAGAATAGCTATATTTTCATCCCACTTTTTATGTACAGCAGGTAAGTTTCTTCTAATTGGTGCTTTATCCATGATATCGTCATGAATCAATGTGAAATTATGAAAAAGCTCAATTGCAATTGCTTCATTAATAGCTAAAAGAGGTTGATTGGAGAATAAATCTGTAGCCATTAGGGCAAGTGATGATCTAAACCTTTTTCCGCCGTTACTAATGATATACTTTATAGGATCATAAATTGAAAGAAGTGGTAATTTATCACTAAATAGTCTTAACTCTTTGTCAATAATTTCTTTGTACTCAATTAGCATAATAATTTATCAATCAATTAAACTCATCAAATAATTTCCATACCCACTTTTCAATAGCGGAATAGCAAGTTCTTTAAGCTTTGCATCGTTAATGAAGCCATTGGAGTATGCAACTGCTTCAATACAACCCACTCCAAAACCCTGTCTTTCTTCAATAGTTTGAACAAAATTGGAAGCCTGTATAAGGGAGGTAAAAGTTCCTGTATCTAACCAAGCAATTCCTCTTGGTAGGGTTTTAACCTGTAGTTTGCCAGATTTTAGATATTCCTGGTTTACATCTGTTATTTCATATTCTCCTCTAGCACTAGGTTTTAAGTTTTCAGCAATCTTAATGACCTCATTATCGTAAAAATATAGACCTGGTACTGCATAATTAGATTTTGGATTTTCTGGCTTTTCCTCAATAGAAATTGCTTTTCCTTGATTGTCAAATTCAACTACTCCGTATCTTTCTGGATCATGAACTCGGTAAGCAAATATTAATCCACCATCAGGATCAATAGAGCTTTCTAATTTTTCTCCCATACCACCTCCAAAAAATATATTATCCCCAAGAATTAGAGCAACATTATCGTTTCCGATAAACTGTTTGCCAATTACAAATGCTTGGGCTAAACCGTTAGGTTCGTTTTGAATTTGATATTCAAATCTACATCCTAGTTTAGAACCATCGCCTAAAAGATGTTTAAATAGCGGTTGATCATTTGGGGTAGTAATAAATAGTATTTCTCTGATTCCAGCATGCATTAATGTGGAAAGAGGGTAATAAATCATTGGCTTGTTGTAAACAGGCATTAATTGTTTGCTAACAGCTAATGTAAGTGGATGAAGTCTAGTACCTGAACCACCTGCTAAAATAATTCCTTTCATTGTTTATAATTTATCTAATTCTATATCGGAATCATCGTAAAAATAATCCTCCGAATTTTTAAAATTTTTACTTAAAACTATTTTCTCTAGTGATAAGAGCAATGAGGGTAATAAAATTAAATTGGTAAGCATAGCTACAAACAAGGTTAACGAAACTAAAACTCCCAGAGCTTGTGTTCCTCCAAATTCAGAAGCAGTGAAAATTGAAAATCCGAAAAATAAAATTATGGACGTGTAAATCATACTAACCCCAGTTTCTTTTATAGAAATTTCAACAGCATCAGAGATAGTTTTTGATTTTAACTCCTGACGATATTTTGCCAAAAAGTGAATAGTATCATCTATAGATATTCCAAAAGCAATACTAAAAACTAAAATTGTAGAGGGCTTAATACTAATTCCAAAATAACCCATTAAGGCAGAAGTAAATATTAAGGGCAATAAATTTGGCAGCAATGAAACCAACACCATTTTAAGAGACTTGAATAAAATAGACATAATTATTGCAATTACCATAATTGCTAGAAGTAAACTAATCATTAAATTCTTAATCATATAAGTAGTTCCTTTGGTAAATAATACTCCCGAACCAGTTATATCAGACTTTACATTTAAGGACCCTACAGATTGTTTAATGGCGTCACTAAACTCTTGTTTTCCATATAGTTTTTCAATGGCAGAACTTCTTATGGGAAATTCATTATTTAAAACTAAGTCTCCGTTGGTCAAAATTTGTTTTACCCTGTAGCTTACAATTTGATTGGAGGAATAAAATTTATCTACTGTACCATCTTTCACGGCTTTTTCATAAAGAATTTGTTCTTTGTTAATTATGCTATCAATTCTGTAATTTATTCGTTCTATTAAGCTATCCATGGCTGCAGTTCCAATATCTGCAATTTGCAAAGTAATTCTTGTTGTTAAATGGGTAGAGTCTAAAAAACTTCCAACAAAACCATTACTGTTATCGGTTTTGGAATCAATAAAACTATTTTTAAAATACTTTGATTTTATAATTCTAGAAAAATATTTTTGGTCTTTAGTTTTACTAAAATTTAGTTCGTATTTTGATTTCTTTCCGTTAGAATAAGACTGAGAAATAAACTTCATAGCATCTACTATAGATAAAGACTTAGAAAGATATTTTTCGGATTTTAAAGACTCTTGTAGTTTTTGAATTTTAGCAATATTTGAAAAACTTTTATAAATAGTATCTTTATAGGTAAGCACTATTTCAAAAGGGAGAACTCCATTAAGCTCTTTTTCGAAAAACTTCAAATCTTTTACTATTTGTCCATTTTTTGGGAAATCATCTGTAAAATTTCCCGTAACATGCATTAAACTTACCCCATAAGCTCCAAAAAATAACAATATAATTGTGGATATATATACCTGCTTTCTGTAACTTCTTGAGAAAATGACTAATGTATTTACAAAACTAAAAATCCATTTCCTATCTAGATGTTTGATGTGTTTTTCTCTTGGAGGAGGTAAAAAACTATATATAATTGGGACAAGACATATACTTATTATAAACATACATAAGATGTTGATAAATGAAACCAATCCAAATTCAATCATTATTGAAGAGTTTGTGAAAACAAATGTTCCAAAACCTAAAGCAGTGGTTGCATTGGTTAAAAAAGTTGCATTTCCTACTTTCTGTATAATTTTATCCAAAGCAGAGAGTTTATCTCCGTGATTTTTAAACTCTTGTTGGTATTTGTTAATTAAATAAATACAATTAGGGATACCAATTACAATTATTAATGGTGGAATCAAAGCCATAAGTGATGTCAACTCGTAACCAAATATTCCTATAACACCCATAGACCAGGTAACACCTACTAAAACAACAATCATAGAAATGACAACTACTTTGAAGGACTTAAAAAAGACAAAAAGCAATAATGAAGTAACCAATAAAGCTAATAAGACAAATATTTGTAACTCTGATTTAATTATTGTCATAACATAAGACCTTATGTAAGGAAGACCAGAAAATTTCCAGTTTTCAAACAAATGATCGTAGGACATTGCAATTTCATTGATTTCACTAATTAGCGTACCACGGGATTTAGAATTAAATACCTCTTTGTTTAAGAACAACATCATTAAGTGTAAATCACTAGATTTTTTATAGACAATATCCTTGTAGAAACTAAGGTTGCTTATAACCTTAGAGATACTATCAATCTTTTTTTGACTTAATGGGTAATTGTCAACTATCTGAACTAGATTAAATTTACCTTCCTTCTTGTCTTTAATAATATTGTATAGATGACCCTCTGAAAAAATTGAGTCTATTGCATTTTTGTAATAACTGGTATCTTTTTCCTTTACTAAAACAGAAACATTTCCAATACTATCGGCCATTTCCAACCAAGCATTAAATTTTTTTTCAGAGTAAAAATCAGGTTCTGTAGTTGCAATAACTAACATCAAACCATCTTGACCGAAGTTAGATTTAAAGTTCTTATAAGCAATAAAAGTAGAATCGTTATCTGGAAGAAGTTTATTAATCTGGTATTGCAACTTAATTTTAGTAGCAAAAAAACCAAAAAAGACTGTTAGAACTAAAATCAGAAAAACAATTAAAATTCTGTTATTAAGAATAATTTTAGAAATATTCTTCCACATTTTAAACTAAATTACAATAAACATACGCTAAGTTATCAATTAATAGAGAAGTTAAAGACTATTAGAATAAAGGATTTTACTAATTTTAGAAAAAACGAATGCATAAATCTGAACTAATAGCCTTAATTAAATTTTTTTCTGTTAAAAAAGCAGGAAATGTAATTAGGCTTTACCTAAGTTTTTTAGTTTCTAGGTTTTTAAAAAAACCTATTATTTCAGGACTTCCATTTGCATTAAGTATAGAACCAACCACTTCTTGTAATTTAGGTTGTCCAGAATGTCCCAGTGGGCTAAAACAATTCACAAGAAAAACAGGAAATCTTTCCATTGCTTTAAATAAAAAAATAATTGATGAGCTAAAAGGTAGATTAACATATATAAATTACTACTTCCAAGGAGAGCCTTATATAAACAAAAACTTTTTTGATTTTGTCCAATATGCTAATTCAAAAAAAATATTTTGTTCAACATCTACTAATGGTCATTTTCTTAATGATGAAAATTGTGTGAAAACAATTAAATCTGGTCTAAAAAGATTAATCATATCTATAGATGGAAATAGCCAAGAGACCTATGAAGTATATCGTAAAAAAGGGAAATACAAAAGAGTAATAGATGGGACGAAAAATATTATTAAATGGAAAAAGGAATTAAATAGTAAGTACCCCCACATAATCTTTCAATTTTTGGTAGTTAAAACCAATGAGCATTTAGTAGAGGAAATGAAAACTTTAGCAGCAGATCTAGGAGTAGACGAACTACGATTAAAAACTGCTCAATTCTACAATTTTGAAAACGGAAATGAATTGATTCCAGATAATGAAAAATATTCTAGATATAGGAAAACAAAGAATGGAAATTATATTCTTAAAAATAAATTTTCTAATCATTGCTGGCGAATGTGGAGCAGTGCCGTTGTGACCTCAAAAGGTGGAATAGTACCTTGTTGTTTTGATAAGGACGCAGTAAATACCCTAGGAGATTTAGAAAAAGAAAATTTTGAAAAAGTTTGGCTAAGTAAAAAGTACAATGATTTTAGAAAACAAATATTTTTGGATAGAAAAGAGATTGAAATTTGTCAAAATTGTTCCGAAGGCTCGAAAGTATGGGCATAAAAAAAGCCCTACAAAGGGCTTTAAATAAATTCAAAAAGAATTTTAATGATCGTGACCATCGTGCTCTTCTTCAGTTGCAGCTTCTTCCATAGTAGAATCAGCTGGAGCTTCTTCCATAGTAGAGTCAGCAACTGGAGCTTCTTCTTCAACCGGAGCAACTTCTTCAACCGGAGCAACTTCCTCAACTGGTTCAGCAGCAGGAGCTTCTTCTGTTGCAGCACCACATGATATCATCAATGCAGTAACAGGTAAAATCCAAAATTTTTTCATAATAATTGGTTTAAAAATTTATAATTTGCAAATTAATTCTTGTAAAACTCTAGATATTTTTGATAAAATCCTAATTATCAATGATAAAAGTACAATAAGTTTTAGACTTTCATGATTTCTACTTCTTTGACAGCTACTAATTCATCAACTTTTTTAGTAAAAGTATCAGTTAATTTTTGTATGGATTCTTCAGAATTTTTGACTTCATCTTCACTAAGACCTTCTTCTTTCAAGCTTTTTATCATATCGTTAGCATCTTTTCTTTGAGATCTAATACTAACTTTTGCATTTTCACCTTCTGATTTAGCTGTTTTAACAAGATCCCTTCTTCTTTCTTCAGTCAAAACTGGAACTGAAATAATAATAACTTCGCCATTGTTCTGTGGGTTTAATCCAAGATTGGCATTAATTACAGCTTTAGTAATTTCATCTAACATAGGTTTTTCCCATGGCTGTATAGTAAGTGTTCTAGAGTCTAAAGTACTGACATTTCCAATTTGAGCTAATGGGGTGGGTGAACCATAATAGTCAACTCTTACTGTGTCTAGCATTGAAGGATTTGCTCTTCCAGCTCTAATTTTACTTAATTCTATTGAAAGATGAGTAACACACTTATTCATTGCTAACTCAGCTTCTTCTAAGATGATATCAACTTCTTCCATTTAATATTTATATTGTTACTAGTGTTCCGATCTTATCACCTAATATAACTTTTTTTAAATTACCAGGGCTATTCATATCAAAAACAACAACAGGTATTTCATTTTCTTTACAAAGAGTAAACGCAGTCATATCCATGATTTTCAATTGTTTATCATAAGCTTGATCAAAAGTTAGAGAATCAAACTTTGATGCATTACTATTTTTTTCTGGATCAGAATCGTATACTCCATCTACTCTAGTACCTTTAAGAATTACATCTGATTCAATTTCTACAGCTCTAAGAGATGCTGCAGAATCTGTAGTGAAAAAGGGGTTGCCAGTTCCAGCACCAAAAATTACTATTCTTCCTTTTTCCAGGTGTCTAACTGCCTTTCTTTTTATATATGGTTCTGCAATTTGCTTCATTTCAATAGCAGATTGAAGTCTGGTAATTAGTCCAATAGACTCCAAAGCAGACTGAAGAGCCATACTGTTAATCATGGTCGCTAGCATTCCCATATAGTCTCCTTGGGTTCTATCCATACCTCCCTTTTCAGCTTGAACACCTCTAAATATATTTCCTCCGCCAATAACAATACCAATTTCTACATTCATTTCAGAAATCTCTTTAATATCTTTAGCATATTGCATTAACCTCTTATTATCAATACCAAATTGCTTTTCTCCCATAAGGGCTTCTCCGCTTAGTTTTAGTAAAATTCTTTTATACTTCATAGTTTTTAAAATTAGCTCAAAAAAAAGAGAGCTAAAAGCTCTCTAAATATAAATAACAAAATTAAATTGATAGTGAATATCTCTTAAAACTTGTGACCATTAAGTCTGGATCACTTTCTTTAAGAAATTGACCAACAGATTTTTTATTGTCTCTAATAAATGCTTGATTTACTAGTGTAGTCTCTTTGAAAAATTTATTTAATCTTCCTTTAGCAATTTTCTCAGCCATTTCAAGGGGTTTTCCTTCTTGGATAGCGAGTTCTTTACCAACTTCAATTTCTCTATCAATAACGTCTTGGCTCACAGAATCCTGGTCTAGTGCAATAGGATTCATAGCAGCTACTTGCATAGCAACTTGCTTTCCAATATCCTCGGCATCCATTGTAAGACCTACAAGTGAAGCTATTTGATTTCCTGGATGATTGTATGCCACTACTTTCTCTGAAAGAATTTTGTCAAAGTAAGAAATTTCAATTTTTTCTCCAATGACACCACTTTGTTCGGTAATTTTTTCTGAAATAGTTAACTCAGAATCTTGATATTTTAATTTTAGAAAATCTTCTAAAGAATCGGGATTTGAATCCAAGGCTAATTCAATAAAATAATTAGCAAGTTTACTAAAATCATCATTTTTGGCAACAAAGTCTGTTTCACAATTTAAACAAATTAGGTATCCAATATTATTATTAGATTTTGCAATGACTAACCCCTCTTTTGCATCTCTGTCTCCTCTTTTGGCTGCTATTTTTTGACCTTTTTTTCTTAAAAAGTCAATAGCGTCTTCCATATTTCCATTGGATTCAGTCAAGGCCTTCTTGCAATCCATCATTCCTGCACCGGTCTTTTTTCTTAGCTCATTTACATCTTTAGCTGTGATACTCATTTAATTAAATTTAGGATTTAACTTCTTTTTTTTCGTTATCTTCTTCGCTTGGTTTTTCATCTTCTTTCGAAGCTTCGTTGACTGCTTCTTTTGCAGCTTTTTCTTCTGCAATTTTATCTTTAGCTTGTTTTCTCTCTCCTAAACCTTCTTTAATAGAATCGCATAAGGTAGATATAACTAAATCTATTGATTTTGTAGCATCGTCATTGGAAGGAATAATAAAATCAATGCCTTCTGGACTTGAATTAGTATCCACCATAGCAAATATTGGAATATTTAAATTTTTTGCCTCTGCAACAGCTATGTGTTCCTTTTTAACATCTACAATAAAGATCGCTGCTGGAAGTCTATTCATTTCAGATATACTTCCAAAAATCTTATCAATTTTATCTCTTTGTCTTGTAAGTTGCAATCTCTCTCTCTTTGACAAATGCATAGCTGTACCATCTTTCATCATCTTATCAATAGATGTCATTTTCTTAATGGTTTTTCTAGTTGTCTTAAAATTAGTTAACATTCCACCAGGCCATCTTTCTGTAACAAATGGCATATTAATTTCAGAAACTTTAGATGATATAATTTCTTTTGCTTGCTTTTTTGTAGCTACAAATAGAATTTTTCTTCCAGATTTTGCTATTTGATTTACAGCATTAGATGCTTCTTCTAGCTTTATAATTGTCTTGTTAAGGTCTATAATGTGAATCCCCTTTTTTTCATCAAATATGTATGGAGACATACTTGGATTCCACTTTCTTTTTAAATGTCCGAAATGCACTCCAGCATTTAACATTTGTTCAAAGGTTACTTTACTCATAATGTTTACTTTCTTTTTACTGTTATTTTATTCAGCAGAAGTATAGTAGCAAATTAATGGTCTATACAACTTAGATACTAAACTATACACCCAGGTGTATATTATTTTAAAAATTTTATCTTTTACTAAATTGAAATTTCTTTCTAGCTTTTGGTTGACCTGGTTTCTTTCTTTCTACCATCCTTGGATCTCTAGTCATTAAACCTTCTGCTTTTAAAAGCGGCTTGTATTCTGCATCAATCTCTACAAGAGCTCTTGAAATAGCTAATCTTATTGCTTCTACTTGACCGGTGTTCCCACCACCCTTAACATTGATAGTCGCATCGTATTTACCTTTTGTACCAGTCAACTCAAATGGTTGAAATATTTTGTACTGTAGAACATCTGTTTTAAAATATTCTTTATGATCTCTTTTATTAATGGTGATTTTGCCTTTACCACTTTTAAGATAAATTCTAGCAACTGAAGATTTTCTTCTTCCTAATTTATTGATTACAGACATTTAATTATTAATTAAGTTCTACTTTTTTTGGTTTTTGAGCTTCTTTATTGTGGTTTTCGCCAACGAAAACATACAAGTTTCCAAATAGTTTTTTTCCAAGTCTATTTTTTGGCAACATTCCTTTAACAGCTTTTTCTACTAATCTTTCTGGAAACTTTTTCAATAGTGAAGATGCATTTATTGACCTTTGTCCTCCCGGATAACCAGTATGTCTAATGTATTCTTTAGTCTCCCACTTATTACCTGACAATGTGACTTTCTCAGCGTTGATCACCACTACATTATCACCACAATCTACGTGAGGTGTATAATCTACTTTGTGCTTTCCTCTTATTAAACTGGCTATTTTACTAGATAGTCTTCCTAAAGGTTGACCTTCCGCATCAATTAACAACCACTCTTTACTTACAGTTTCACTGTTAGCAGATACTGTTTTATAACTTAAATGACTCACTTTGATTATCTTAATTTTATTTATTGGGGTGCGAAGATATGATATAATTTTGATACTGACAATGGGGAGAGCAAATTTTTAAGACATCTTCTTAAATGACCTTTAACTCTTTTCCTACTTTTACAAATGCATTCACAGCTTTATCTAGGTGTTTTCGGGTATGAGCTGCTGAAATTTGTGTTCGAATTCTTGCCTGGCCCTTTGGGACAACTGGATAGAAAAAACCTACTGCATAAACTCCTTCTTTAAGTAACATATTTGCAAAATCCTGCGATAGTGCAGCGTCATATAGCATTATTGGAACAATTGGAGAATCTCCTTGTTTAACATCAAAACCTGCACCAATAATTTTTGACTTAAAATATTTGGTATTTTCTTCTAATTTATCTCTTAGTTGTGTATTATTTCCAATTATTTCAAAAACCTTATTTGCTGCCCCAACAATAGATGGTGCCAAGGAATTTGAGAAAAGATACGGTCTAGATTTTTGTCTTAGCATTTCAATAATTTCTTTTTTTCCTGTCGTATATCCGCCCATAGCACCACCAAGTGCTTTCCCAAGTGTTCCCGTAATAATGTCTACACGATCAATAACATTATGATATTCTGGAACTCCTCTGCCAGTTTTACCAATAAAACCTGCTGAATGACACTCGTCAGTCATTACCATTGCTTCATACTTATCGGCCAAATCGCATATTTCATTCATTTTAGCGATATCACCATCCATAGAAAATACACCATCAGTTACTATGATTTTATTTCTTAAACCTTTGGATTTTATTAATTGAGCCTCTAAATCCAGCATATCACTGTGCTTGTATCTAAATCTTTGTGCTTTACAAAGTCTTACTCCATCAATAATAGATGCATGATTTAATTCATCAGAAATAATTGCATCTTCTGGACCAAATAATGGTTCAAAAAGACCACCATTAGCATCAAAAGCAGCCGCATAAAGTATTGTGTCTTCAGTTTGATAAAAATCGGCAATTCTTTGCTCCAATTCTTTATGAATATCTTGAGTTCCACATATAAATCTAACCGAAGACATTCCAAAACCATGGGTATCTAGTGCAGATTTTGCAGCTTCTACAACTTCTTTATTAGAAGATAATCCTAGGTAATTATTGGCACACATAATAACAACCTCTCCACCATCACTAACTTTAACACTTGCTCCTTGTGATGTTGTGATGACCCTCTCTTTTTTAAAAAGCCCCTTAGATTCAATATCTGAAAGTTCTTTACTTAGTTGGTTTTTGATTTTTCCGTACATAAATTAAACTATACCTTGATCTATCATTGCATCTGCAACTTTTACAAATCCAGCAATATTTGCACCTTTTACATAATCAATGTATCCACCTTCTTCTTTCCCGTAGGCCACACACTGATCGTGAATGTCCAACATAATTTTGTGAAGTTTAGTATCTACTTCTTCTCTAGTCCAATTGTATCTAAGTGAATTTTGTGACATTTCTAATCCTGAGGTTGCTACACCACCAGCATTAGATGCTTTTCCTGGTGCAAATAATATTTTATTATTTATAAAAAAAGTAATAGCTTCTGGTGTAGAAGGCATATTAGCACCCTCAACTACTGCAATACAACCATTTTTCACCAATAAATTAGCATGCTCTTCATTAAGTTCATTTTGAGTTGCACATGGTAGAGCAACCTCTACTGCAACCGCCCACGGTTTTTCACCTTCGTGAAAAGTCGAATTTGGATATTCTTCAATATACTCAGAGATTCTTCCTCTTTGTTTATTTTTCAAATTCATGATCCATGCAAGTTTGTCTTTATCAATTCCATCTGCATCGTAAATATATCCCTTAGAATCACTCATGGTTACAACTTTAGCACCTAACTGAATACATTTTTCACAAGCATATTGAGCAACATTTCCAGATCCAGAAATAGCAACTTTCTTATTTTTCAAATTGTCACCTTTGTTTTTTAACATTTTTTCAGCAAAATAAACTACACCATATCCGGTTGCCTCGGGTCTTATCAGCGACCCTCCCCAATTGACTCCTTTGCCAGTTAAGACTCCGGTAAATTCATTTCTAAGTCTTTTGTACTGTCCAAACATATAGCCTATTTCTCTACCTCCAACACCAATATCTCCTGCAGGAACATCAGTATTTGGGCCAATATGTCTTGATAATTCTGTCATAAATGATTGACAAAACTTCATCACCTCATTGTCTGACTTTCCCTTTGGATTAAAATCTGAGCCTCCCTTACCTCCTCCCATTGGAAGAGTAGTTAATGAGTTTTTAAAAATTTGCTCAAATCCTAAAAACTTAAGGATAGATAAATTTACAGATGGATGGAATCTTAAACCTCCTTTATAAGGACCTATTGCAGAATTAAACTCCACACGATATCCTCTGTTAACTTGAGGTTCTCCTGCATCATCAATCCATGGAACTCTAAATTGTATCACTCTCTCTGGCTCCACAATTCTTTGTAAAATTTTAGCTGATTTATATTTTATGTTTTTCTCAATAAAAGGAATAACAGTTTCTGCCACTTCTTCAACTGCTTGAATAAATTCTGGCTCATTGCCATTTTTAATAATTAATTCCTCCATAAAGGAATCAATTTGTATTTTGTATTCAGACATAATAAGGTTTGTGCGTTAAAATATTTACTCAAATGTATGCAATTTTATTTTCTGATTTTGTGTATGTTAATTAAATTATTGTGTGGTTTACGTAAAACAAAGTATAATCGTCTGTTTGGCATTGTTAAGTTTGCGTATTGAATAAGTCTGAATTTGACATATCTGCTAAAAATCCCTCCAATGAGGAGCATTTTTACTATTCTAAAGATGGATTGATTATTTTTACAGAAAAATACCATGAAAAAAGGGGTTATTGTTGTGAAAGTAAGTGCAAACATTGTCCCTACGGATATTCTAAGTAACAATATATTCAATTTACAATATGTCTGAATTTAAAAACTCCATTTCCAAAGGAATCCCAGAATTATTACCAGACTTTAAAAAAAGATCTGAAAACATTAGCCATGCCCCTAACAGAAAAGATTCTCTAACTAGAGACGAAAAAGCATTAGCACTAAAAAATGCTTTAAGGTATTTTCCTGAAAATCAGCATAGCATTTTAGGTCCTGAGTTCAAAGAAGAATTAGAAAATTATGGGAGAATCTATATGTATAGATTTCAACCAGATTATGAAATTTATGCTAGACCCATTGACCACTATCCTGGAAAGTCTATTCAAGCTAAATCCATTATGTTAATGATTCATAACAACCTTGATCCAGCCGTAGCTCAACATCCAGAGGAACTTATCACATACGGAGGGAATGGTTCTGTATTTCAAAACTGGGCTCAATATCTTCTTACCATGCAATACTTATCTAACATGGAAAATGACCAAACATTGGTAATGAACAGCGGTCATCCACTTGGTCTATTTCCATCCCATGAAAATGCTCCAAGAGTTGTGGTATCCAATGGAATGATGATTCCTAACTATTCAAAACAAGACGATTGGGAAAAATTTAATGCTTTAGGAGTTACTCAGTTTGGTCAAATGACAGCAGGTTCATACATGTATATAGGTCCTCAAGGGATTGTACACGGCACTACAATAACACTACTTAATGCCTGCAGAAAAATAGATGACTTTGGTCCTACTGGTAAATTATTTGTCACTGCTGGGCTAGGCGGAATGAGCGGAGCACAACCCAAAGCTGGAAACATTGCGGGAGTTATTTCCGTTACCGCAGAAATAAATCCAAAAGCTAGTTTTAAAAGATATGAGCAAGGGTGGGTTGATGAGATAATTAGTGATTTAGACGAGCTTTGTAAAAGAGTTAAGGTTGCAAAAAAAAATAAAGAAGTCGTATCAATTGCATATGATGGAAATATCATAGACGTATGGGAAAAATTTCATTACGAAGATATTTTTATTGATTTAGGGTCAGACCAAACATCTTTGCATAATCCTTGGGCAGGGGGTTACTATCCTTCGGGAATAAGTTTTGATCAAGCAAATGACATGATGCGAAAAGATCCTGTAAAGTTTAAAGAAAAAGTCAAAGATTCACTTGTAAAACATGCGGAATTTATAAAAAAACATACTGACAAAGGAACTTATTTTTTTGATTATGGAAATGCTTTTTTACTGGAAGCCTCTAGGGCTGGTGCAGATGTAATGAGTAGTGATGGAATTAACTTTAAATATCCATCCTATGTTCAAGACATTATGGGTCCAATGTGTTTTGATTACGGATTTGGGCCTTTTAGATGGGTATGTACATCTGGAGACATTAAAGACTTAAATAAAAGTGATGAAATTGCTTGTGAAGTTTTAGAAAAATTAATTATAAGTGCTCCAGAAGAAATCCAACAACAAATGAAAGACAATATTAAGTGGATAAAAGGAGCACAAGAAAATAATTTAGTAGTTGGCTCAAAAGCAAGAATATTATATGCAGACTCTGAAGGAAGAATTGAAATTGCCAAAGCATTTAATAACGCAATAAAAAATAAAGAAATTTCAGCACCAATAGTTTTGGGGAGAGACCATCACGATGTTTCAGGAACCGATTCTCCTTATAGAGAAACTTCAAATATTTACGATGGTTCTGCATTTACTGCAGATATGGCTATACAAAATGTTATTGGTGATTCATTCAGAGGAGCTACCTGGGTAAGTATTCACAACGGAGGAGGAGTTGGTTGGGGAGAAGTTATTAATGGAGGATTTGGACTTACTATTGATGGTTCTCAAAACTCTGAAAAAAAGCTAGTTAATATGCTTTTTTGGGATGTTAATAATGGAATCGCTAGAAGAAATTGGGGAAGAAATAAAGAAGCTATTTTCGCGATAAAAAGAGAAATGGATAGAAATCCCAAGTTAAAAGTAACCTTACCTAATATAGCAAATCAAAATTTAATCGACGGATTAATCAAGTAATCTTTAATTATCTGCCGTTAGTTTCTTTATTTAGTGGTTATTAATTTAACTAATCTTATATTTATCTCATGATTGAATTTAATGGGAAAACAGT
>JAYNHP010000010.1:37238-48518 GCA_038108155.1 Flavobacteriales bacterium
TATTAATAAACAATGGTGGAATTAGCCAAAGATCTGAAGCTAGTCAAACATCTCTAGATGTCGACAGAAAACTTATGGAAATAAATTATTTTGGAACTATTGGCTTAACAAAATCAGTTCTTTCAATAATGCAAAAACAGCAAAAAGGCCATATTGTAACAATAAGTAGCTTATCCGGAAAATTTGGCTTTTTTCTTAGGTCTGCTTATGCCGCATCAAAATTTGCTCAATTAGGATTTTTTGAGTCTTTGAGACTTGAAGAGGAGAAGAATAATATTGATGTAAGTATGGTTTTTCCCGGCTTTGTCAATACAGATATTTCTAAAAATGCTCTTTCTGGAACTGGGATTCAGCATGGGGTGAAAGACCAGAACCAACAAAATGGAATTAGTCCTGAAAAATGCGCACAGGATATTATTAACGGAATTATGGATAATAAACGTGAGATATTTACAGGGGGAAAAGAAATATGGATGGTGAAAATAAAAAGATTTTTTCCCAGCCTATTTCATAGAATAATTAAAAAGCAATCTGGAACTTAATTCCTAATTTTTAACTCTTGTAAACTTTAATGCTTTAAGCATCCAGTTGGGAAGTGGTTGAGAAGGCTTTCTTTTTTCAACATTTAGGAAAAGACCAAATTTTTCAATAATTGGAATTTTATAAACCTCTATCATTTCTATTAAAGTTCCATCGGGATCTTCACAATAAGTACAGTGAACTTTGGTATTTTCACCCATACTCAAAACATCTTTCGTATCACATGTAAAACCAAAACCTTCACTAGCAAGTTTTTCACCTAGAGCCAGCATATTTCTCACGTCAAATCCTAGATGTACAAATCCTATATCCCCCCACAATCTATTTTCATAAATTTTATTAGGCACTCTTTTCGATTTATCTTGAACCAATTCAATAAAACTCTTACCAGCTAATTTTGTAAATCCTCCACCAGATGGGTTTTTCTGAGTTAACAAAACTCTTCTATATTCATTATTTCCACCCGAAATATTGGACCAGTCCTTGAATACCCCAGTTTTATCTTCTAAAATTTCATCGTAACCAAGCATCTTGTAAAAAGACAATGATTTATCCATATTGGAAACACCTATTGAGCAGCCTGCAGTTCCTCCAGTTACATGATTATGATTTGTATAAAAATCATTTGCTGGAATTATTTGCCAGAGTAGCCCATTTAAATCCTTAACATAAAATGTTTCCCAACCATATGGTGAATCAACTACATCGGAAATTAAATTAGCATTATTTGTTTTAAAAAAATCAAAAGCTTTACTCACATTTGGAGTTTTTATAAATCCGGTATAAATACCAAAATCTCCAAGCTGAAAATCTATTTTAGCATTAGTAGCTTTAAAAGTTGTAGGAGAAACGACTTCCATGGCGCAACCTCCTTTAATGTTAAGAACCATTGCGGCTCTTTTAGAAATCACTTTGTCTTTTGTATATATCGTCATTAATGGAGCCTCTGCCTCATCGTTAAATAGAGGAATATCCATTCCAAAAAATTTAATGTACCAATCCCATGCTTCTTTGTGTTCTGGGACTCCAACGCCAATATGCTGTATACCGTGTATTGTAAAACTCATAACTTTACCCTTTCTACGTATATACTTTTTTGAATGTCTACCTTAATCATATCACCAGTATTGATAAATAAAGGCACTTTTACTTCTGCTCCAGTATCAATGGTAGCTGGCTTCATAGTATTGGTGGCGGTATCTCCTTTTACTCCTGGTTCTGTATAGGTTACCTCAGCTTGTAAAAACTGTGGCTGCTCTACCAACAGCGGCAACTCTTCTTCCGCATGAAAAATAATTGTACATATTATTCCTTCCTTTAAAAATTCTGGTTTTTCAATCATATGAGATTCTAAAAATATTTGTTCAAAATTTTGAGAATGCATAAAATGATAACCATCTCCCTCTTTATACAAATACTGATAAGATCTATTTTCAATTCTAACAACATCTATTTTATGTCCAGATGGAAAAGTATGATCCAAAACCCTTCCATCTTCAATACCCTTCATTTTTGTTCGTACAAAAGCTGGACCTTTGCCAGGTTTTACATGCTGAAATTCTATTATTTGCATTAATTTATTGTTGTGTTTAATACACAATCCATTTTTAATTTCTGAAGTTGATGCCATAGATAAATTTTAATTTGGTAAATATAAGAAATGTAAAAAGAGTGGTTAACTAATATTGCTCCAATTAGGTTTTAATTTCATTATACGAATCAATTCTTTTTTTACAATCTGATTTTCTGGTGCAGAAAGATTTACATCTTCTTTAAGAATTTGGTCTACATCGTTTTTAGACAACTGTACTATTTGACCATCTCTTGCTAAATCCGCTAATTTAAAATCTAAAACACCACTTTGTTGAGTTCCCATTACATCACCGGGACCTCGGATTTTTAAATCTTGCTCTGAAATTTCAAACCCATCACTAGTTCTAACCATTGTCTCTAATCTAATTTTTGCTTCTTTGGAAAGCTTATATCCACTCATTAGAATACAATACGATTTTTCCGCTCCTCTTCCCACTCTTCCCCTAAGTTGATGCAATTGTGACAAACCAAATTTTTCTGCACTTTCGATAATCATTAGAGAGGCATTTGGCACATCTACTCCAACCTCTATTACAGTAGTGGCAACCATAATTTGTGTTTTGCCATTTACAAATTGAGACATTTCATATTCTTTTGCTTCTGGCTTCATTTTCCCATGAACAATACTTACTTGATAGTCTGGTAATGGAAATCTTCTTACTATACTTTCATAGCCATCCATTAAATCTTTATAGTCTAATTTTTCAGACTCCTCAATAAGAGGATATACTATATAAACTTGGTGACCTTTTTTAATTTCATCTTCGATAAACTGAAACACCTTTAATCTACTAGAATCAAATCTATGAATGGTATTAATTGGTTTTCTTCCTGGTGGAAGTTCGTCAATTACAGAAACATCTAAATCTCCATAGAAAGTCATTGCTAAAGTTCTAGGAATTGGGGTAGCTGTCATTACTAAAACATGAGGAGGTTGAACATTTTTTTTCCAAAGTTTTGCTCTTTGAGCAACACCAAATCTATGTTGCTCGTCTATTACTGCAAGTCCCAAGTTTTTAAATTTGACTTTGTCTTCTAAAAGAGCATGGGTGCCGACTAGAACATTCAAAGTCCCATCTTCTAAAGACTGATGAATAATGTTACGATCCGATTTTTTAACAGATCCCGTCAGTAAAGAAACTTTTATTCCCAAAGGATCAAGAAAATTAACTATTGATTTATAATGTTGGTTTGCCAATATTTCTGTTGGAGCCATTAGACAGGACTGAAATCCATTATCTATAGATAGTAAAATTGTTAAAACTGCGACCAATGTTTTTCCGCTTCCTACATCTCCTTGCAATAACCTATTCATATGAACTCCAGATCCCAAATCTTTACGAATCTCTTTGACTACTTTCTTTTGAGCATTGGTCAGCTCAAATGGTAAATGTTTTTTGAAAAAATCGTTAAAATTGTTTCCAACGTACTTAAAAACATAACCCTTCAATTTATTTCTAGTGCTTAACTTTTGGGAAGTCATACTTAATTGAAGGAAAAATAATTCTTCATATTTTAATCTTAATATAGATTTTTGAAGTAGGTTTTTATCAATTGGGAAATGTATATTTTCATATGCTTGATATACATTTGGAAAATTATTTTTCTTCTCTAAATTATTTGGTAAAGTTTTAGGGATAAACTTTAATATCTGAGGCAATAAATTTCTCATTAAGTTTTCTATTCCTCTAGACTGAAGACCAAAAGCAGATAATTTTTCGGTAGAATGATATACTGGTTGAAGACTACCAAGCTTGTTCTTACTTTTTTCTTCTAGTTCTATTTCGGGGTGGTTAAAATTCCATGAACCTGCATATGAAGTTGGTTTCCCGTAAACAACATACTGTTGACCAAGTTTAATGGTTGGCTTAATCCATTTTACACCTTTAAACCATACTAGCTGAACAGATCCAGACGAGTCAAAGGCAGTGACTAAAAGTCTTTTTTTCCTTGGCTGTCCAAGTTCTTGAACATTAGATATTTGAACTGAAATCTGGACACTTCCTTGAGGCTCTATAATATCCTTAATTAGTATTGTTTTAGATCTATCCACATATCTAAATGGAAAATGATTTAGCAAGTCTCTAAATGAATATATAGACATTTCGCTTTTTAGAAGGTCAGCTCTTTTGGGCCCAACCCCCTTAAGAAATTCAATAGGAGTATTTAAAATATCTACATTCAAGGACAAACATTATTAGTTTGGTCTATGAAAATATAATAAATTAAAAAAACATGAAAGCCTAAATAGCTTGTTTTCCTAGTAATAGAACAGGATTTTCTAAATAGTTTTTAAAAGAATTTAAAAAAGCAGAGCCTACAGCGCCATCCACTACCCTGTGATCGCAACTTAAAGTAACTTTCATTATATTTCCAGGAACTATTTCTCCATTTTTCACCACCGGGACTTGTTGTATACCACCAATTGCTAATATGCAAGCATCAGGTGGATTAACAATAGCAGTAAATTCATCAATACCAAACATTCCAAGGTTAGAAATAGTAAACGTATTTCCTTCCCATTCATCTGGCTGAAGCTTTTTATCTTTAGCTTTTTGTGCAAGCAATTTAACTTCCTGACCAATTTGAGTCAAAGATTTTTCGTTAGTAAATCTAATTACCGGAACTAACAAACCTTCTTCAACTGCAACAGCAACTCCAATATGAACATGCTCGTTGTATCGTATAAAATCACCAAACCAAGATGCATTTACTTTAGGATGGTCTTTTAATGATACTGCTGCTGCCTTTACTACTAGATCATTAAATGAAATTTTAGACGGGCTAATGGCACTATTAATTGCCTTTCTTGCTTCAATAGAGTTATCCATATTGATAGAGACAGTCAAATAAAAGTGTGGCGCAGAAAACTTACTCTCTGACAACCTTTGGGCAATAACTTTTCTCATTTGAGAAACTGGCTCATCAATAAAGGACTCTTGTCCTTGAATTGTAGCACTCCCTTGAAAATTATCAATATCTCTTTTAACAATTCTCCCATCAGTCCCGGTACCACTAACAAATTTTAAATTTATCCCTCTTTCTTCTGCAAGTTTTTTTGCTAATGGCGATGCTTTAATTTCTAGAGAATTTAATGAATCTGTAGAAGGGAAAGATTTATTAGAAGAGACAGTTGGTTTAGGTGCCGGAGGTGCAACACTTACAGAGGGTTGTGGTTTAGTTTCAGATGGAATAGGTGCTGGAGTTGGAGCGGGTTTAGATTCTTCTTTTTCAACAGATTCTATTTCAGAAACTTTTTCCTCTTTTAGTAATTTGGATACGTCTTCCCCCTTTTCACCTAAGATTGCCAGGATAGAATCAACAGGAGCGGTTTGACCTTTTTCGACTCCAATATGCAATAATACTCCCTCTTGGAAAGATTCAAATTCCATGGTAGCCTTATCAGTCTCAATTTCTGCTAACAATTCACCACTTTCAATGTTGTCACCAACTTTTTTATGCCATTCTGCAACCACTCCTTCAGTCATGGTATCACTTAATTTGGGCATTCTTACTATTTCAGCCATAACAAATAATTAATCTTTTATAAATGGGTAATCTTTTTGCATGTAAACATCTTCATACAATTCGTGCGCTTCTAGATCTGGAGACTCTTCTGCAAATGCAATTGATTCGTCAACAAGAACTTTTACTTCTTCTTGAATTTTTTTAATCTCACTTTCAGAAGCCAATTTGTTACTTGTAATTGTATTTAAAACCTGAGAAACTGGATCTTTTCCTTTAAAATCTTCTACCTCGTCTTTAGTTCTGTATTTTTGAGGATCTGACATGGAGTGTCCCTTATATCTGTAAGTTCTTATATCTAACAAAGTTGGCCCATCTCCTTTTCTAGCTCTTGCGGATGCTTCTTCAATAGCTTCATGAACAGATTCAACTGACATTCCATCAACAACAAATGAAGGCATATGGTAAGATTTTCCAATTTCGCTCATATCCTCCACATTGGTAGTTCTTTTGACAGAAGTTCCCATTGCATAGTTATTATTCTCTATGATAAAAACAACTGGTAGTTTCCACATCATTGCCATATTAAATGTTTCATGAAGAGCACCTTGTCTAGCAGCTCCGTCTCCGAAAGAACAATAAGTAACCCCCTTATTTCCTTTGTACTGGTCTGCAAAAGCTATACCAGCACCCATTGGAATTTGAGCGCCAACTATTCCATGACCTCCCATAAGGTTAACTTCTTTGTTAAACATATGCATAGAACCACCTTTACCTTTAGACATTCCTGTCTTTTTACCATAAAGTTCAGCAACCATGAATTTTGGGTGAACTCCTAATGCAATTGGGTGAGCGTGGTCTCTGTAAGCAGTAATATGCTTATCTTCTTTTAAACATGCGGAAGCAGTTCCAGCAACTACAGCTTCCTGACCGATATATAGGTGACAAAAACCACCAAATTTCTGTTGAATATATAAATGACCAATTCTCTCTTCAATTTTCCGCATTAGCAGCATGTCTTTGTACCACTTTAAGTATTGCTTTTTGGAGTACGGTAAAGCTTTTTTAGACTTTTTTTTAACTGGTTTTTCTATAGTTGATGTTGACATGTAAAAAATTTTTAAACAAATATAATATTTATGAAAAGAAATTAAAGTTTTATAGTAATTTTAATAACGTTTTAAAACATCTGTTTTAAAAGCTAAAGGAAGAAGGTCTTCAACACAACTTAATTCATATATTTTTCCTACTTCTCCCTTAAGTAAAATTTTAATGCTTTTTTCTTGATTTCTCTCGTACTCAAACATTACTTGTCTACATCCACCACAAGGCGAAATTGGTTCATCAATTATTTTTTCCACAGCTTTTACAGTAATAGCAACTTTTTCAATAATACAATTTGGATAATTTGCTTTGCAAAAATAAAAAAGAACTCTTTCTGCACACATTGAAGAAGGGTATGCAATATTTTCTTGGTTATTTGCAGCTATTATTTCTCCATTATCAAGTAGAGCTGCTGCACCTACACTAAATCCTGAATAAACAGAATAAGCTTCCTTTAAAATTTTTTCTGCTCTTTTAAAAAGTTTTTGATCAATAGAAGATAGTTCGTCAATTGAGCTGTAGCTGTTGTAAGAGGTTGAAATTTTTTCAATCATTACTCATTTTTAGACCCAGAACTACCCATATTTAGTTTGATAGAAAACCTTATGGTATTTGCTAAAGGACTTGCTTGAGTTAGGGCCAATATGTAAGAAAGGTCTAGTTCCAGAACTTTGTATTTTATTCCAGCGCCAAAAGAGATAAATCTTCTATTTCCTTTTGTGGGGTGTTCATGAAAATAACCAGCTCTTAAAGCAAATAGTTCACTGTAAAGAAATTCAGCACCAAAGGATAAATTAATTTCATTCAATTCTTCTTTAAAAACAGATCCACTTTCTACGTAATAAGAACCATTGTCTTCAAAAACATTACCAGGAGCATCAGTAAAAGAACCAAAAATTCCAGAAGCAACTCCTACATCTGGGTTTCTACCTGAGACAATATCTCCATTACTTGGATGGTAATACGGGTTTGTAGGGACTAATAATTTATTAGCATCTACAGAAAACGAAAATTTATTGAACTCGTCTAATTCCATGTTAAGAGTAGTTCCTAACCTGAAATTTGTTGGAATAAAATCTCTTGTTGCAGCTTCTGTGTAAGACATTTTAGCTCCAATATTAGAAATATTGGTTCCAAAGGCAATAGTAGATGGTTTTTCTGCAAGGTCGAAAGAATTTGTAATGTAGTATAGAGATAAATCAGCTGCAGCACTTTGACCGGGTTTGGTATCTGCACCGCCTACTGATGTGCCACCAGTAAGGTTAGAATAAATATATCTCCCTGCTAAACCTGCAGAAAAATTATCTCCTAATTTTCTTGAATAAACTACATCAAAGGCAAACTCATTGGGTTTAAAATCTCTAATTGTAGTCCCAAAGTTATCTGTAAAAGTAATATTTCCTAAGGAAAAATATCTTAAAGAAGCTCCAATAGTAGAAAGTCTATCAATTCTTTTATAACCAGATAAATATGCTAAATTAATGTCATTTACTAAAGCTCTAAGCCATGGAGAGTAAGACATACTAAAGCCAACATCTTTTATTGGATCTATAAATACTAGCTTTGCTGGATTCCAATGTATAGAATTAGCGTCAGGACTAATTGCTACTCCTGCATCACCCATAGCCCCAGACCTAGAGTCAGGAGAAATTAAAAGAAATGGAACTGCAGTTGTAATAGTATTAATTTGACTACCACCAAGTTGCTGAGTACTAATTTGTGAATGAGCAGAGTTTTTAAAAAAGACTACTGCAATTAATACTGCAATTAGTTTAATAAACGTTTTTTTATTTAAGATCATCTAATATGAATTATATGTGCTAACGACAAATATATATAAATAGTATTTAGAAAATAATTATTTCAAAAGGAACATGGTTTGGGTTTTGTCTGCACTAAGACCTTGTTCGTTAGTAACACTTAAATTATATACATAAACACCCCTTGCCAAATCTTCATTAAAATCATCTTTTCCGTCCCAGGAAATTCCTTGAGACCGAAAACCTTCGTTCAAAATTCTTTTATTAATTCTTTTAACTACTTTACCTGACACAGTATAAATAAGAATACTAACATCTAAAAAATTACAGTTTTGATTATGTTCAAAATAAAAAGCTGTATTTGTAGTAAATGGATTAGGAAAATTTAGTACATGAGATAATTCAAGTTTGTTGTCTTCAACAACTATAAAATTTATTTCACTTAGTGAGGAATTATTATAATTATCCCAAACCTTAATTTTAATGTTATGCTCTCCAGGGTCAATATCATTAAGCTCGAAGTTTATTCTACCACTTTTATAAGTATCTAAATCTGCAACATAATAATCATTTAAAATGATAGAGTTTGCATAATCGTTGTCTATAACAAGCTCAATATCATGGCCAATTCCATTGCCAACAGTATTTATTCCATTTTCATCAAAAACAGTAACTATCAGTAATGGATTGGCATTAGAAATTCCACCAGAAACAAAATTTTCATCGTTTAAATACAATTCCAAATCAGGTCCTTTTTCATCTAAAGAAGCGGTAGTATCTATTCCACCAATTATTAGAGAATCGTTATATCCACTAGCATCTACTGTTCCATCTTCAGCATATAAACTTATTCTTGAAAATCCGTAATCGTAACCAATATCTTTTGGAACTTTGAAGGTGAAGCTAAATTCTCCATTAGAAGCAGAAGATTGACCTTTATAAATAATATTTTTCCACATTTTAAATGGAAGATTGTCAGATCCAGGGTTAGTACCTAAAGTAGATAAGGAAGATTCTTTATCGTAAAAAGTGAGATAAACTTTTCCATTAAAATTTGTTAAAGTATTTTCAAAATTATCACTTAGATGCCCGTAGATTTTGACTTCGCTCAAAGCATTAACAGTATCTCTATTAAAAGAGTCAATTTTAACTTTCAACTCAGGAATAGCAAATCTAATGGCTGGGTCCCCTAAAAGCGCAAATTTTCTATAATTTTTATCTGCACTAAATTGAGCAAATTTATTTTTAGTACCCATATAGATATCCCCTAGTCTTTGTGGCTTTTGATTTACAAAATCAAAAACTGTATCATAAAAAAATCTATTCAACCATTCATTAGGTGTGGCGTAAACTAATCTGGTTGTTGTAAACAGTCCAATGCCTCCACCGTCTTTATTAAGTAGTATGTACTCACCTCCCGATACTCTATCATGATCGTCAAATCTTCCAAACTCACAAGTTGCAGTCATAAAAACTGGAAGAGCTTTATTGTTGTCCCAATTTTGAATGGTAGGAACAGTTAATATTTGCTCATGAGCCCAACCAGTCTCCCCTCCGTGACCTATATAATTTACCAAAAGTGCTCCATCTTTTACTTTTTGATTAATAGCAGCCTCAGCATCTGGAATTCTTTCTCCAACAGTGCTAGATTGTTGAACATACGCATCTGAATGGATTTTAATTGTGTTCATAGATCTCTTATTGACTTTTATCTTAGATGCCATTATTTCGATATCATTGAAATATGCATTGTTGTCCTCATCATCGCTAACTAAAACAACTTTATTCCTCCAATCTCCATATATGCTATTAGTCATTGGATTATTACAATTTAAACTTGTCATTGAATTTGCGTCTTCAAAGGTGTAGTTCTTGATTTTCTGAACCATTTCATTAGCCTCCAATAGGCTTGTAACTACCAATCTTCCAATTCCTATATTTAAAAAATCTGTGTTTTGCATAGATGCCCCATCTGCTAAAATTGCATAATAATCATCAGAGGCGTACGTATTTACAATACTTACAGACTCTGAGGATTCAAAAATTGGCAATATATTTTTATTGTGACCCAAAATATTTCTGTTGTCATAAGAACCATCTCCAAAAAGTAAACAGTATTTTGGAATAGTTAATGGATTGCCATTTTCTCTAGAATAAAACATTCTTAAGAATTGTTTTATTGCAGTTGCATCAACTAATCCACCTGAAAATTCGTTGTAAATCTGCTCATCAGAAACCGTTACTACATTTAAACCCTCGTTCTGATGCAATAGACTTAATTCTTCAGCAGCGTTTAAAAATTCTGCTGGTGAAATTATTACCATATCGACATTACTTAAACCATGGAGGTTTTGACTAGACACCTTTTTTACAAAAGTTGGGCTTTGAAAGTTAAAACCAGAAACTGCTACAAAATGGCGAAGGGTATCAGAATAAGATAAAAAAGTTAATTCCTCATTGGATTTGGTAAATGATAAATTTTTAACATCTCTAAAATCTGTAATATCCCAAATCATATCCACAGAGGAAGAATTATCTAGTACAACTTTTGAGTAGTCTGAAGAGCCAGAACTCAATACATTAAAACTGAACTCTTGGTTATCTCTAACAAGTAGTCTATCACAATTTATTTCAATATAATCTAAGTAGCCTTTAGAAGATGGAGCACCATTATTAGAATATTCTAAAGTTAACTCATAGGGTACGTTTGGATTATTTAAAACATCGAATTCTTCAACAACCACTCTTCCAACATCTGAATAATAAGATGTACCTGTTGAATTAATTGGAACTATCCTACTTTCACCAAAAATTAAAG
>JAYNHP010000010.1:48528-60960 GCA_038108155.1 Flavobacteriales bacterium
TTAGTGTTTTAAATGACTTAAAACACTTAATATCAAACTTTTATATTATAAAAAAAAGACTTAAAACTTTCTTACCCAAGAAATCATTGGAACTTGTAGAATAATTAGACTTACTCATTAATTTAAGTTTTATATGCGATGAATCCGTGCAAAAATTAAAAGGGAAAGAATAAGTGTAAATATTGGTAAGATCAAAAACATCACCAAACCACTGAGAACCCGACTTTAAAAGGTTTAACTTATCCTCATTCAGGTAATTAAAATCCTTGAATTTAGTAATGGTCTGATTAGAAGTTTGACTCAAATTATTTACACTATCAAGGTTATTTGGCACTCTAGAATTATCAATATTTAAAAAACAATATGCACTATCTGAATAGATATGCTTGGTATGGTTGAAATTTTGACCATCAAAATTAATTCTATCCGGACCATTTAAGTAAAATAAAATATAATCTCCCTGAGAAAATAGCCCGTCACCATCATCAAACACAAAGATGGACTGCTGCTCTAAATCGTCAGGCCTAGAATCGTCATTAATTGGGCTTAGTAACCCTTTATTATTGGAAAATAAATGAATGCTATTTGAAGGAATTTCAGAACTTATAATAGAGTTAGTTACCATATAATTGTAATCAATTTTATAAACTCCAGATTCAAAATTACTTAGCTTAAACCAATTAGATCCATTGTTAAGTACAGACTGACTTGCAAAAGTCGAATTCTTAAAGCGATTTAAAAGATTTGTTTTTTTAACTATTTGAACTTTAAAATCTGTCAATAAGTACAATTCACCATTAGAATTCCTTATACAGTTAATTAATAGAAGGTTGTTTTTAAGGGTAGCATTTTGCTCTTGTTTTCTAAAGGAAGTGAGATAATTATCAGCAAAAAAAACATTGGAGTATGCTTTTTTTTCATTGTAACTTAATGGTCTTTCATGGAATTCAAAACTTGTAATTTCATAGTCTGCAAATGGTAATTTGTATTGAAAAACAGCTTGAAATGAAAGTTGATCAAAATACCCATTTTCAGGACATAAAAACTTAACATCTGAATTGTCATTCCATTTAACAATATGGTACTCAATTTGCTTTTGAACACTAATTGATTTTTGCGAAAAACAATTAATGGCAAGGAAAACAAAGGAAAATATAACTACTTTACAATAATTCACAGTTATTTTTGTTGGTATATAACTCAAAATTAAAAGTAATATTGTATTAAAATGTATTGATTAATCATTTTTACACCTCTATTACAAATATTGGATGATAAATTTCAACCAAACATATTATCGCATTATTCGAAATTGTCTTAAAATTATAATTTCTTATAGTGTTGCTTTTTCCTTCAAAATAGCGATTGGTCAGGATGCAGAATTTACTCAGTTCTATTCCAATCCTATTTACTTGAATCCAGCTTTTGCAGGAACTAACAATTGTCCAAGATTGAGTACCAACCATAGATCTCAATGGACTGGCTTACCAAATGTATTTAATACCACTTCTTTTTCTTACGACCAAAATATTAATAAAATTCATGGTGGATTTGGGGTTATGGTATTATCGGACAGACTTAACAACGCTATTCAAAACAATAAAATTAGCGGAATGTATTCTTATGAAATAAAAATTTCTAAAAAATTTACTTTAAGAACTGGAATTGAAGCAAGCTTTTGGCAGAACAAGTTCAATCAAAATGAATTAACATTTGTGGATATGATTGATCCAATACGTGGATTTGTTTATTCAACTGCAAACAATACTTTAAATAGTTCTAAAAATGGAGTAGATTTAAGCAGTGGTATTTTAGCATACAGTGATAAATTTTTCCTTGGTTTTTCTACCCACCACTTAACAGAACCAAAACAATCTATTTTTTCTGAAGATTATAAATTGGAAAGAAAATACACAGTAAATATAGGTTCCCATTTTCCAATAGGATATAAAAGCTCTATTGGTGAGAAAAACTGGATTGTATCTCCAAATATAATTTTTAAAAAACAAGGACTAATTGAACAACTTAATGTAGGAATTTATGGTGAAAATGGAGCTTATGTTTTAGGGTTGTGGTACCGAGATAACCAAACCTATGCAGTTTTAGTAGGAGCAAAAATGGGATTATTAAAAATTGGTTACAGTTACGATATAAATTTATCTAGATTGTACATAGCTTCATCAGGATCTCACGAAGTTTCAATTCAAATAAATTTTCAATGTGATAATAAAATCAGAACTATACATTCATTTAGTTGCCCATCTTTCTAAAAAAAAACATAAATTTGTAACTTTCGTATTACATTTACGTTAATTGCGTGATATAAACTTATTTAAAAATGAGAAATAATTTAACTTATTTAACCTGTTTTATTTTTATAACTTGCTTATTTTCAAGCTGTGGAACAGAGTATGAAACATCAAGCATTACTGGTTGGGATTACAACAATCCCAAAAATGGAGGTTTTCAAAAAGTTCCTTATTCAGAACAAGAAACAGGTCCAGGTTTAATTTTAATTGAAGGTGGTACTTTTACCATGGGAAGAGTAGAGCAGGATGTTACTTACGAAAACCACAACATTCCTAGAAGAGTGTCTATTTCTTCTTTTTATATGGATGAGACTGAGATTTCTAATTTCCATTGGTGTGAGTATATGTACTGGGTAAGAAGAACATATACTGATTTTCCTATGGTTTACAAAAATTCTCTTCCAGATACAAATTCATGGAGAGAAAAATTAGGATTTAACGAAAAGTATGTAGAATATTATTTAAGACATCCAGCTTACAGAGATTATCCTGTCGTTGGAGTTTCTTGGCAACAAGCAAGTGAATTTTGTAAATGGAGAACTGATAGAGTTAATGAGTTTATACTCATTAGAGAAGGCATATTGGTATCTAATCCAAATCAACAAAATGAACCTTTCACAACAGATGCATATATGGCAGGACAGTATGAGCAAGGTCTTAATCCACAGGGTCAAATTGCAGATTTGGATCCTTCTAAGGGTGGATATGATCCAACTACTGGAAAACTAAAAACTAAAGATTTAGCTACTAGAAAAGTCAGAATGTCTGATGGTATTATTCTACCTAGGTATAGGCTACCTACTGAAGCGGAGTGGGAATTTGCAGCTTATGGACTAATTGGAAATACTGTTGATGAAAGAATAATTGAAAAGAGAATCTATCCATGGGATGGTCATTGGGTTAGAAATCCTCAAGAAAACTTTCAGGGAGATATGTTAGCAAATTTTGTTAGAGGAAGAGGAGATTACATGGGTGTTTCGGGACATCTAAATGATAACGCAGACATTACTGCTCCTGTTTATTCTTATTGGCCAAATGATTATGGATTATATAATATGGCTGGAAATGTTAGTGAATGGGTTTTAGACGTATACAGACCTATGACTTCTAGAGATGCAGATGAGTTTAGACCATTTAGAGGTAATGTTTTCAAAACAAAAGTACTAAACGCTTCTGGTTCCATCGACGAAAAATACGATGTTACTGTTTATGATATTGATGGAATTGAACAATACATTGCTGAATTTAAAGCAGAGAGAGAAGATAAAGTCCCTCAAGGCAATAGAACTTATGGATACGTTAAGAAAAACAGACTTGATTCTGTAGAAACAGAACTACTTAAAGTAATTTCTAATCAAATTAAAGAAGCTCAAGATTTTATGAAAAACCGACAAACCCTTGAAGCCTCTGGAAAAATTCAAGAAATTTTTGATCAAATCTTCCAAGACTTTGATTTGCAGGTTCAACAAGATGCTGATTTAGCAGGATATAATATAGAAATAAGCTCGATGCTAAGATCTGGTATGTCAGATTTCATACTTAATACACCAGGAAACGTTCAAATGAGAGATGTTACTGCAGAAGAAAATATGAAGAGAAGTAATTATAGAATTGCAGATAATATTGATTATTTAGATGGAGATTTAAAATCATCAATTTATCATCCTGGTGATCCTGACAATAACCAAGACAAAATTGACGATTTTAACAAGGGAATGGATAAAGGAGGTCTTAACGAAGATTGGGCAATGTACCAAAGAGGACTTCAAAAGAAAAACGGTACAATTGCTGGTGCAATAACATCATTGATTTCCGATAAATCTAGAGTTTATAAAGGAGCATCTTGGAAAGATAGAGCTTATTATCTAAATCCTGGAACTAGAAGATATTTAGAAGAAGACCGATCAACATCTGCCATTGGGTTTAGATGTGCAATGGACAGAATTGGAAGTCCAAGTGGAATGGATGCTTGGAAATAGTTTGATTGGAAACTAAAAATTTTTTAAGAGGGATTTGATTCCCTCTTTTTTTGTTCTAATTTATAGTATTTCTTGCGATTATAATTCTTTGTATTTCTGATGTTCCCTCATAGATTTGAGTTATTTTAGCATCTCTCATTAGTCTTTCAACATGGTATTCTTTAACGTAACCATAACCTCCGTGAATTTGAACAGCTTCAACTGTTGTTCTCATCGCTACTTCAGAAGCATGTAGTTTTGCAACAGCACCAGACAAATTATAGTCCATATTTTGATCCTTATGCCATGCGGCTTTGTAAACCAAGTTTCTTGCATTTTCAATATCTACATACATGTCAGCCAATTTAAACTGTATAGCTTGATGGTGATTAATTGGTTTTCCAAAAGTTTCTCTTTCTTTAGAATAAGCAAGAGATAATTCATAAGCTCCAGCTGCAATCCCCAAGGCCTGGGCCGCAATTCCAATTCTACCACCAGCAAGAGTTTTCATAGCAAATTTAAAACCAAAGCCATCCTCTCCAATTCTATTCTCTTTGGGAAGAACTACATCGTTAAAAACCAGTGTATGTGTATCACTTCCTCTAATTCCAAGTTTATCTTCCTTGGCACTAACTTCAAAACCCTTCATACCTTTTTCTACAATAAAGGCATTAATTCCCTTATGTCCTTTACTGGCGTCGGTCTGGGCAATTACAAGATAAGTTGAAGCAGTACTCCCGTTGGTAATCCAGTTTTTAGTTCCATTAAGAAGATAATGATCTCCTTTATCAATCGCAGTAGTTCTTTGTGAAGTAGCATCTGAACCAGCTTCTGGCTCAGAAAGACAAAATGCACCAATTTTCTCACCTTTTGCTAGTGGAACTAAATATTTTTGTTTTTGCTCTTCGTTAGCAAAATTTTCTAATCCCCAGCACACCAAACTATTATTTACTGACATAGCAACAGAGACGGAGGCATCTATTTTAGATATTTCTTCAATAGCCAGAACGTAGCTGACTGTATCCATTCCACTTCCGCCATATTTAGGATCTACCATCATCCCCATAAAACCTAGTTCTCCTAGCATTTTCAACTGATCGAATCCAACTTTTTGATGGGTATCTCTTTCAATAACACCAGGCTTACATTCGTTTTCTGCAAAATTTTTAGCAGCTTCTCTAACTGCTTCATGTTCTTCTGACAATTTAAAATTCATATTCCTAATTTGGACTTAAATCTATAAAATAAATACTATATTGTAATGGTTAGTTTTACATTAAATTTATGAAAAAATATAATGTTGTGGGAGTTATGTCTGGCACATCTTTAGATGGATTAGATATTGTTTGGACAAAATTAAGTTTTAATAAAACATGGTTTTATGAAATTTTAGATGGAAAAACTTATGAGTATTCTGAAGGATGGAAAAGTGAACTTCAAAATGCAAGTAGATTGAAGGCAAGTGACTTAGTTTTTTTAGACAATAAGCTTGGGAATTACATAGGGGAAAAAGTCAACGAATTTTTAAAAGAAAAAAAAATTCAAAAAAACCAGATTGACCTAATTTCTTCTCATGGCCACACATTATTTCACGAACCTGACAATAATTTAACTAAGCAAATTGGTAATGGAGCTTACATATGTTCCACAACAAATATCAAAACAGTTTCAGATTTCAGAACAATAAATGTTGCTTTTGGAGGACAAGGTGCACCACTTGTCCCTATTGGAGATCAATTATTATTTGGGAACTATAAAGGGTGTCTTAATCTTGGAGGAATTGCGAATATTTCATATGATTTAAAAGGAAAACGAATTGCAGGTGATGTAAATTTTGCGAATATGATTAGTAATTATCTATGTAATAAAATCGGTTATTCATATGACAAAGATGGAGAACTTGCAAATCTTGGCAAACTTGATGAAGACTTAATTTTAAGATTAGAGAGCTTAGATTTTTACAAAAAAGAATTTCCCAAGTCATTAGGGGTTGAAGACTTTAACCAATGGTACAAATTTTTATTTGACAAAAGTGAATCTTCTATATACGACCAACTTTATACATCTGGGACTCATTTGTGTAGAACAATTAAAAACGTTTTAAAATTTAATCGCGACGATTCTCTTTTAATTACTGGTGGTGGAGCACATAATAAATTTTGGATTAAAAAACTTAAAGAACTAAAAATCAAAACAGTAGTTCCAGAAACTAAACTAATAGATTTTAAAGAGTCATTAATTTTTTCACTTTTGGGAGTTCTTAAACTAAGAGGAGAAATAAATATTTTAGCATCTGTAACTGGAAGTTCCAAAAATTTATCCGCGGGAATTATATATAATCCCTGATATTTATTTAAAAAGAGTTATAAATAACTACAACAAAACTTAGTTTCTTTTTTACATTTGAAAATTAAAATTTAATTTGAAAGATTTACTTAAAAAATTTGAAAATAGAACACCTGAAATTATTTTTCAGTGGCAAGATTCTCAAACTGAAGCCAAAGGATGGGTAGTTATAAACTCTCTTAGAGGAGGAGCAGCAGGTGGCGGTACGAGAATGAGAGTTGGATTAGACCAACACGAGGTAATCTCATTGGCTAAAACCATGGAAGTTAAATTTACAGTTTCAGGACCTCCAATTGGCGGTGCCAAATCTGGAATAAATTTTGATCCTAACGACCCAAGAAAAAAAGAAGTTTTAAAGCGATGGTATGCTGCAGTCACCCCTCTACTAAAACATTATTATGGTACTGGAGGTGATTTAAATGTAGATGAAATTAACGAAGTTATTCCAATAACCGAAGATTGTGGTGTATGGCATCCACAAGAAGGTGTATTCAACGGTCACTACCAACCAAGAGAATCTCAAAAAATAAACAGAATAGGTCAACTTAGACAAGGTGTTTTAAAGACAATTGAAAGTGAGAATTACACTCCTGCCATTGAAAGAAAATTTGTCATTGCAGATATGATAACAGGTTATGGAGTAGCAGAATCTGTCAAACATTATTATAAAATATACGGAGGAAATTTAAAAAATAAAAGAGTAATAGTTCAAGGCTGGGGTAATGTTGGATCTGCTGCAGCCTACTATATCGCACAAGATGGTGCTAAAGTCGTAGGGATAATTGACAGAAATGGTGGATTAATTAATGAAAGAGGTTTTTCATTTGAAGAAATTAGGAAGTTATTTCTAAACAAAAATGGAAATGCAATAAACGATAAAAATTTGCTTTCTTTTGAAGAAATAAATGACCAAATTTGGGATCTTGAGTCTGAAATTTTCTTACCCTGTGCTGCATCAAGATTAATTACCAAAAACCAGGTGGAGAGAATGCTTAAATCTGGAATTGAAGTAATTGCTCCTGGCGCTAATGTTCCTTTTGCAGATAAAGAAATATTCTTTGGACCAATTTCTGACTTTACAGATCAAAATACTAGTTTAATACCAGATTTCATTTCAAATTGCGGGATGGCTAGAGTATTTGCCTTTTTAATGGGGAACGATCTTGAAAGAATGGAAGACGAATCTATTTTTAAAGATACATCTAAAACTATCCAGAATGCTTTAGAGAATGTTTTTGAAAAAAATTCTAATCCAAAAAATATTTCTAAAACTGCTTTTGAAATAGCTTTAAAACAATTAATTTAACAATTATGGAAACTGCGATAGTAATAATATTTATTTTAGGTTATCTAGGAATTACTCTTGAACATTCAATTAAAATTGACAAGCTTGTTCCTGCCTTACTTATGATGGCAATTTCTTGGGCACTAATAGCTTTTGGCTTAGATGATTTTGTCAATTGGTTTGACTCAGACAGTCACGAAATGGTTAAAGGATTTGCATCTCTTCCACATGAGGCTCATGGACATGGCCCATCAAAAATGATGTGGTTTGAAAGCACTTTGTTACATCATTTTGGAAAAACTTGTGAAATATTGATGTTTTTAATTGGCGCTATGACCATTGTAGAAATCATTGACCACTTTAACGGATTTGCTACTATTAAGAATTTTATAAAAACAAAAAAGAAAGTATATCTTCTTTGGATTATGTGCATATTGGCATTTATTTTATCTGCTATTATAGATAACTTAACGGCTACTATTGTATTAATTACCATTCTTAGAAAAGTAATTAAAGACAATAAAGACAGGATGTGGTTTGCAGGATTGATTATCATTGCAGCCAATGCTGGTGGAGCTTGGTCACCAATTGGTGATGTCACAACCACCATGCTATGGATGGGTAAAAAAGTATCTACAATTCAACTTGTAAAATTGCTTATTATTCCGTCTTTAATTTGTATGATAATTCCTACTATTATAGCAAGTTTCTTAAAACCATTTAGAGATAATTTTGAACCACCAAAAGATGAAATAAAAGAAATTAAATATGGGTCAACCATGCTTATTTTAGGGCTGTCTGCAATAATTTTTGTTCCTATTTTTAAAACCGTTACCCACTTACCCCCATATGTAGGGATGATGCTTTCATTGGCAATAGTTACTTTGGTGGGAGAAATTTTAAGTTCAAGACAATTTAGCTTAAAAAGTCTTTCTAACAACCCTTTAAGTGAGGAAAATAATCACTCTAATAGTCCGATTTTTAGAGCTTTATCTAAAATTGAAATGCCATCCATTTTATTTTTTCTTGGAATTTTAATGACTGTTGCTGCCCTTGAATCTTTAGGAATAGTATTTAATTTAGGAAAAAGTGTTCAAGAATCAATTCCAATAAATTTCTTTGTTTTATTACTTGGTGCAGGATCTGCCGTTATAGATAATGTGCCGTTGGTTGCTGCTAGTATGGGCATGTTTGATTTGGCAATGGACGACAAGGTGTGGCATTTTATTGCTTACTCGGCGGGTACTGGAGGTAGTATGCTTATAATTGGATCTGCCGCTGGTGTAGTTGCAATGGGTATGGAAAAAATATCATTTTTTTGGTATTTAAAAAACATTGCTTGGCTTGCCGCAATAGGTTACTTAACGGGAGCCTGTTCATTTCTATTATTCCAAAGCCTATAAGTACTTTGAAAAAGTACTAATTTCACAGTAAAACTTAATAAAATGAATTTTAATATTTTTCCTATGTTGTTAAACATTCAAGAAAATACATCTTCTATTTTAGAAGATACACCGTCCCTAATAGAAACAGAACAAATCTCCATGTGGCAATTGATTTGGGGGTATGATTCTATTAGCGGAGAATACAGTTTGACTAGCTTAATAGTAATGTCTCTTCTTTTCTTATTTTCTTTCATCGCCATTTATGTATTCATAGAGCGTTTTATGACAATTCAAAGAGCCTTGAAAGGAGAGAAAGATTTTATGCAAAAAATAAACGATTTTGTTTTAAAAGGTAATTTAAATGAAGCTAAAAATCATTGTAACTCAAGTAATAACCCTATTGCAAGAATGATAGAAAAAGGACTTAGTAGAGTTGGTAAACCAATGAAAGATATTGCAATATCTATAGAAAATATTGGAAAATTAGAGATAAGTAAATTGGAAAGAAGATTATCTATGCTTGCAACAATTTCTGGTGTTGCTCCAATGCTTGGCTTTTTGGGAACTGTACTAGGAATGGTAAAAGTTTTTCAAAACATGTCAAAGGAAAAAACATTTGAAATAGCCAGTCTTTCTGGCGGAATTATGGAAGCCATGATTACCACTGTTGGAGGACTAATAGTAGGTATAGTTGCCTATGTTGCCTACAATTATTTAGTAAGTAAGGTAGAAAAAGTGATTCATAATATGGAGGGAGCATCTATTGAGTTCTTAGATATTCTTGAAGCTCCAGGAAAATAAAACATGAATTTTAGATCTGGAAATAAAATTAAAATTGAAGGTGGAATGTCTTCTATGACTGATTTAGTTTTTCTGCTTTTGATATTTTTTATAGTTATTTCTACCATGATTACCGCAGGAGTTAATATAGATGTACCAAAAGATGGAGGAACAGCATCTGAAAAAAAAATATTAACCATAAACGTAAATGATAAAAATGAATATTTCATGGATAGTAGAAGAACACCAATTTCAAGTTCTGATATTAAAAATGAAATTTTAAAAAATTTAGGTTCAGATAGTATAATTTCTCTTTACGGTAGTAATGAAAGTTCTTGGGAGGCCTCTGTATACATAATAGATATTGCGAAACAAAATAATATTAAAATTTCTTTGAACGGAAACAAAAAGTGAAAGCAGGAAACAAAATAAAAATTGAGGGTGGAATGTCTTCCATGACTGATTTGGTTTTTTTATTGCTAATATTTTTCATAATTATTTCAACTCTTGTTAATACCTCTCACGAAATTAAACTTCCTGAAGGATCAGGAGATCCATCGCTAACCTCACCAATAAAAGTGTATGTAGATGCTGAAAACAATTTTTATTTGAACAGCGATCCAAAACCAATTAAAATAAGTTCGATAGAAAATATATTAAAAAAAGAAATTGGCGACAATAAAGCAATTGAGCTACTAGCAGATAAAGATGCGAATAGAGCTTCTGCCTATGAAATAATTAGAATTGCAAAACAGAACGCACTAAAGGTAGTTATCAAAACAAAAGGGAGTAAATAGCTTGGAATTGTTACAAAAAAAAGACAACCGATTAGGAATAATTATTAGTATAATTCTTCATCTATTTTTACTGATTGCTATTTTCTTTAGTAAAGGGTGTATGGAATTACAAAATCCTCCACAATTTACATTAGAAGAAGTAATAACCTTGGATTTTAGTGATGCTGGTGGCGGCAGTCCAGGAAGTGCTAGCCCTACTCCACCGACTGTGGAAGAAGAAGCACCAGCTGAAAAAGTAATTACTCAGGAAGAGTCGCCAGTTGCTGTTAAATCTAGTAATTCTACCATTAAAAATGAAAATACCTCTTCTAAAAAAACAGAAACAAAAGAGGCTCCGAAACCAAAAAACGATTTTAGTAGCTTATTTGGAAAAGGAAGTGGAGAAAGTAAAGCTGGAAATGGGGAAGGAGAAGGAACAGGAATTGGTACCGGCAAAGGCCCTAATACTGGAGGTGGAGTTGGTACTGGCAAGGGAAGGCAGGTAGTTGGAAACCCAGAATTAGACAATCCTAAAAATTGGGTTGGTTTTGTGATGGTTCAATTTACTATTGATGAGCAAGGAAATGTTCTAGAAACAAAAGTATTGTATCCTCACTCTAAAACTACAGTAACTTTAACGAGTATAGATCAAAAATTTATTGCCAATGACTGTAAAATGAAATTTAAGTTTACTCCTACAAGTTCTGGAATTACAAAAGACAGACTAGTTAAAAGAATACAATACATCGAAAAATAATGAACGACTACAAAAAAGTTGTAGAATTCTTATTTGAACAGTACCCATCTTATCAAAAAAAAGGACTTAATGCCTACAAACCAGATCTTAGTAATATTCATGGAATTTGTAAAATTATAGGCAATCCACAAAACAAGCTTAAATTCATACATGTTGCTGGAACTAACGGAAAAGGTTCTGTGTGCAATTTTTTGTATAACATATACCAAAAAGCAGGCTATAAAGTAGGATTATTTACATCACCCCATTTAATAGATTTTAGAGAAAGAATTGTTGTTGGTGAAGATTTGATTTCTAAAGATTATATAGTAGATTTTTTCAATCAAAATATTGAAAGATTTAGAGAAATAAGTCCATCGTTTTTTGAATGGTCTACTGCCTTAGCATTTTCTTACTTTGAAGATTCTAAAACTGACATAAATATAATTGAAACTGGTCTTGGCGGAAGACTAGACTCCACCAATATAATAATGCCAGAACTTTCTATCATAACAAGTATTGGGATGGATCACGCATCTATTTTAGGAGATACCATTGAAAAAATTGCCAAAGAAAAAGCAGGTATAATAAAAGCCAATACACCTACTCTATTAGGTGCAGATTTAGAACAAGAAAGTGTATTTATAGAAGTTTGCAATTTAAAAAATTCAAAACTTAACATAGCAGATAAAAATATTGAATATCCGGAGAGCTCTCTACCAGATTATCAAAAAAAAAATTGGAATACAGCTAAGAAAGCAACTGAAATTTTACAAAATAAATTTGGGATTGGGAAAATAAAAAACGAACCTCATAAATTCTTAACTATTGAAGGAAGATGGCAAATAGTAGGTAAA
>JAYNHP010000011.1:0-60225 GCA_038108155.1 Flavobacteriales bacterium
CTATAATCAATTCAATTACTTTTTCTATATTAAAAATCAATAAATAATTTTTTATGCCTAGATACCATAAGCTTGGTAATATTCCTCACAAAAGACATACTGTATTTAAAAATGGTGGTAGTAAAATTCACCATGAGCAACTTTTTGGAACTATTGGTTTTGAAGGTATGTCATCTCTCTTATACCACATTTATCCCCCAACTGAAGTAAAAGAAATATTAAAAAAAACAGATATTTCACCTAAAATTGCTGTAAGCAACAATATGCAAATGAGAGGATTTAAAGGTTTTGGAGTTAACGCAAAATCTAATTTTCTAAAGTCTAGAGTTCCTATTTTAACTAATTCTGACGTGACACTACATTTGGCAAATCCTAGCGAAAACTCTAGAGATTTTTTTTATAAAAATGTAGATGCAGATGAAGTAATATTCATTCACAAGGGGGAAGGGATTTTAAGAACCCCCTTAGGAAAAATAGAGTTTAAAAATGGCGACTACTTAGTAATTCCAAGAGGAATGATTTATAAAATGGATTTTATAGACAATAACAATAGACATTTTATAATTGAATCTTCTCATCCTATATATACCCCAAAAAAATACAGAAACTGGTTTGGGCAACTTTTAGAGCACTCTCCATATTGTGAAAGAGACCTAAGGGTTCCTTCAGAACTAGAAACTCATGATAAAAAAGGTGAATTTTTGATTAAAATTAAAAAAGAGGGGTTTTTATACGATTACATATACGGATCCCATCCTTTTGATGTTGTTGGCTGGGATGGATATAATTATCCTTATGCATTTTCTATTCATGACTTTGAGCCAATTACTGGGAGAGTACATCAACCGCCCCCTGTTCATCAAACTTTTGAAACACCTGCTTTTGTTATATGTTCGTTTTGTCCTAGAATGTATGATTACCATCCCGAAGCAATTCCTGCTCCTTACAATCACAGTAATATAGATTCTGATGAAGTTCTATATTATGTAGATGGGGATTTTATGAGTAGAAATGATATTGAAATAGGACAAATTACCTTACATCCTTCAGGAATTCCACATGGGCCACATCCCGGAGCGTACGAAAGAAGTATTGGTAAAAAATCTACTAAAGAATTGGCAGTTATGGTAGATACATTTAAGCCTCTTAAACTAACCGAACAGGCAGTAGAAATTGAAATTAAAGAATATTATAAATCTTGGATGCATTAGTTCTTTAAAACTGAATGAAAAAAGAAATAAAAAACACCGAATATACTCTAGAAAAAATCTTTAAAGAAGCCAAAGATTTTTTACCTCTTTTAGGTACAGATTATATTGAATTTTATGTTGGAAATGCCAAACAAGCAGCCCATTTTTATAAAACAGCATTTGGCTTTCAGTCACTTGCTTATGCCGGCCTAGAAACGGGATTAAAGGACCGTGTTTCTTATGTATTAAAACAAGATAAAATTAGAATAGTTCTAACCACAGCACTTAATAGCAAGTCTCCAATTGGTGAACATGTAAAAAAACATGGAGATGGAGTGAAAGTAATAGCGCTTTGGGTGGATGACGCCAAAAAAGCTTATGAAGAAACAATTAAGAGAGGCGCAAAATCTTATTTAAAGCCAGTCAAGGAAAATGATAAATTTGGAGAAGTTGTAAAATCTGGAATTTTCACTTATGGTGAAACAGTTCATTTATTTATTGAACGAAAAAATTATAAAGGAGACTTTTTACCTGGATTTATTAAATGGGAGTCTGACTATAATCCTAGCTCAGTGGGACTGAAATATGTTGATCATATGGTTGGAAATGTTGGATGGGGAGAAATGAATATATGGGTAAAGTGGTATGAGGAAGTTATGGGTTTTGTAAACTTCTTATCCTTTGACGACAAGCAGATTCATACCGAATATTCAGCATTAATGAGTAAGGTGATGAGTAATGGAAATGGTAGAATAAAATTTCCATTGAATGAACCAGCCAAAGGGAAAAAAAGATCGCAAATTGAAGAATATTTAGACTTTTATGAAAGTCCAGGGGTTCAACATATTGCAATTGCAACTGATGATATTATTCAGACTGTAAGAGAGTTAAGATCGAGAGGAGTTGAGTTTCTATCGGCGCCACCAAAAGAATATTATACCGCAATTCCTTCAAGATTAGGAGCGCATATGAAAATAATGAATGAAAATATTGATGAACTTGAAGAATTAGCCATTTTAGTAGATGCTGATGAAGAAGGATATCTTTTACAAATTTTCACTAAACCAGTTGAAGATAGGCCCACCTTATTTTTTGAAATTATTCAAAGAATGGGTGCTAAAGGCTTTGGAGCAGGAAATTTTAAAGCTTTGTTTGAATCAATAGAGAGGGAACAACAAAACAGAGGAACATTATAATATAAATGGACAGCAAATTAAATAAAGATACTTTAAAAGCTCTTTCTGATAAAGGGCTCAACACAGATGTCTATCTAGAAGGAATTCAAAGTGCAAAGCCTCTCACTTATTGGGATTATATTCAACCGGAAGCATTATTGAATCTTCAGGTTCAACGAACGGATTTACCGGACGAAATGGTTTTTATTGTATATCACCAAATCAATGAATTGCTATTTAAGATGATTTTATGGGAAATTGAACAATTGGCTTTTTGTAAAAAGCTATCAACAAAGTTTTTTTCCGAAAGATTAGAAAGGATTAGTAGATACTTTGATATGTTGTGTAGTTCGTTTAGAATTATGAAAGACGGAATGGACTTGGAACAATATATGAAATTTAGAAAAACATTAGCTCCCGCTAGTGGCTTTCAAAGTGCACAATATAGGATGATTGAATTTGCAAGTACTGATTTAATTAACTTAATAGACTACAGATTTAGAAAAACAATTAATAGAAATACCCCATTTCAGCATGCTTTTGAGCACTTATATTGGCAAGCGGCTGGAAAAAATCATGAAACTGGAGAAAAAAGTCCGATGATTCGTCTTTTTGAGGAAAAGTATTTGGATGATTTTATTGGTTTCATGAAAAAATACAACAATAAAAATCTTTGGTGTCTTTATGAAAATCTTCCTGAAAAAGAAAAAAAAGATTTAGAGCTCTTAAATTCAATGAGGCATTTTGACCACACAGTAAATGTAAAATGGGTAATGGAGCATTACAATACTGCTTCAAAGTATTTAGATGGCGCCCAGAAGAAAGAAAAGGCAACTGGGGGAAGCGATTGGAAAAAATATATGCATCCTAAATATCAAAAACGAACATTTTTTCCAAAACTATGGACCAAAGATGAAATTGAAAATTGGGGTAAACAAAACCTAGAAAGTCATGAAATACTTAGTAATTTTAACCAATTAGAAATTTGAGTTATGGAAAATGAAATAAAACTTGAGCAATTTCAAAAAAAAATTGATGCTAACATCAAAATTGAGCCAAAGGACTGGATGCCCGAAAAATATAGGCAAACTTTAATTCGTCAAATATCTCAACATGCCCACTCAGAGATTATCGGAATGCAACCCGAAGGAAATTGGCTTACAAGAGCCCCAAGCTTGAGAGCTAAGAAAATTTTAATGGCAAAAATTCAAGACGAAGCAGGTCATGGTCTATACCTTTATTGCGCTGCAGAAACATTAGGAGTTAAAAGAGAACAGTTTTTGCAATGGCTTCACGATGGAAAAGCAAAATATTCTAGTGTTTTTAATTATCCAACTCTAACTTGGGCAGATATGGGTGCAGTTGGATGGTTAGTGGATGGTGCCGCTATAGTAAATCAGGTTTCTCTCCAAGGAACTTCATACGGTCCTTACTCAAGAGCAATGGTGAAAATATGTATGGAAGAAAGTTTTCATCAAAGACAAGGGTTTGAAATAATGGTCCAATTAGCAAAAGGGACAGAAGAACAAAAACAAATGGCACAAGATGCTTTAAATCGCTGGTGGTGGCCATCCATTATGATGTTTGGCCCACATGATTCAGAAAGCGCACATTCCAATCAGTCTTTAAAATGGAAAATCAAACGAGAATCCAACGATGAGCTAAGACAAAGATTTATCAATAAAACTATCGAACAGGGTCATCATTTAGGTTTAACTTTTCCAGATCCGAATCTTAAATTCAACGAAGAGACCAAAAACTATGATTACTCACCGATAGACTGGGACGAGTTTTGGAATGTTGTAAATGGAAATGGTCCAGGAAATAAATTAAGAATAAATCACCACATAAAAGCGCATGAAGATGGGAAATGGGTGAGAGAAGCTGCCAAAGCTTATTCCGAAAAAATAAATTTTTCAAAAAAAACAGCTTAGATGAGTAGCGACGATCAAGGAATATTGTGGGAAGTGTTTATTCAAGTTAAAGCAGGTAGGCCTTATAAACACGTTGGGAGTTTACATGCTTATGACAAGGAAATGGCAATGAAATCTGCTAGAGACTTATATACTAGAAGAAATGAAGGCAATGGAATTTGGATTGTCAAAGCTGAAGATATAGTTTCCTCTGAAGCAATGGATGGAGAAGCATTTTTTGATCCTTCAAATGACAAAGTCTACAGACATCCAACGTTCTATAAAATACCAGACGGTATAAAGCATATTTAATGAAAAATGAACTTATAGATTATTGCTTAAGGCTTGGGGATTCGTCTTTAATATTAAGTCATAGAATTGCAGAATATTGTAGTAAAGCCCCTATATTAGAAGAAGATTTAGCAATTACCAATGTCGGGTTAGACTTACTAGGTCAGGCAGAAAATTTTCTAAACTATGCTGCCAAATTAAAAGGCAATACTACCGCTGATATTCTTACTTTTAAAAGGAGAGAGGGTGATTTTAGATGTTTGCATTTAGTACAAAATCCAAATACAGACTTTGCTTATATTCTAGCAAGACAGTTTCTTATGGACTGTTACCACCAAATTCTTTTCAATAAACTTTTAGATAGTAAGGATGAAACAATTTCAGGAATTTCAAAAAAAGCTATTAAAGAAGTAAACTATCATTTAGATAGAAGTAATGACTGGATAAAAAGACTTGGCTTAGGAACTAAGGAAAGCAACGAGAGAATTCAAAACGCTATCAATGATCTTTGGATGTATACAGACGAATTATTTACAGATAATTCTACAGATTTATCAATGGATAAAAATAAAATTGCCCCGCTTAGTAGCAGCCTTAAAAAAGAATGGTCAGCGATAGTAGTTAAAACTTTGAAGGATTCAGAAATAGAAGTTCCTAAGGACGTACATTATTCATTAAAATATGGCAAAGATGGATTTCACACAGAATATCTTGGATATATTTTAGCAGAAATGCAGCACTTGCCTCTTCTCTATCCAGATGCTACTTGGTAAGAGAGTTGTTTTGTAATTCCTTAAGCTTTACATAACGAAGAAAAACTCCCATACTTGATAACTTACAGACTATAAATCCGGTTTTCCCATCTAAGAAGCCTCCTCTTAAAAAAAAGTCTCTAAAAAATCTAAAAGCAGGTTTTACTAGAAAGTGAAATAACCCAGGGTTCTCTCCTTTTTCGAAATGATCTTTGGCACTCCAAGTGGAGTATTGGTCCCATTTTTTTAAATAATGGGCAGTATTTTTAAATGTAAAATGTAAGAGCGGATTTGATAAACTACCAATTTCACCATTGTAAGAAATTTCAGAATGCACTTTTTTATCTTCATATCTACAATCTTTTTTAAATAGTCTCACAACTTTATCTCCCTGCCAACCTGAGTATTTAATTTTTTTACCCATAAAATGATTGATTCTTCTTATCCAATATGCATCATACTTTGGGGTGGAAGTTTTCCATTTTAGAATTTCATCTTTTAGCGAAATAGTTAGTCTTTCGTCGGCATCTAATAAAAATATCCAATCATTGGTAGCCTGTGGAATAGCCCAGTTTTTTTGAGAGGCAGAATATTGATATTCTCGTTTAATAATTTTTACTTTTTTTTCTATAGCCAATTCTACTGTTTTATCTGTACTGTAAGAGTCCACAACAATGATCTCATCCGCCCAAGAAACACTTTCAATTGCCTGAAGAATATGATCTTGTTCGTTAAATGTTGGTATTATAGCTGTAATCTTTAACATGCAAAAATTGTTTGATAAAGGTACGATATTATCATATTTTTGTGTGAATATTTGGGAAATAACCCATGATAAAAATATTATTACATTTTTACTATTAAAATATGAAATACAACTTAAGTGAAATAACAGAGCTAATAAAGAATAGAAGAACTATATACCCTAAGTTCTACAGCTCTAGAAAAGTTCATAAAGAAATTATCGAACATTTAATAAGAAATGCAACTTGGGCTCCAACCCACGGAAATACACAGCCCTGGAGATTTAAGGTTTATAGAGAAAAAAGCCGAGGGGAATTAAGTGAAAAACTTGGGGAGCTTTATAAAAAATTGACCCCAGAAAATTTATACAAAGAAGAAAAACTAAATAAAATTACTGCAAGACCATTTCTTTCCTCAGTTGCTATTGTTGTATGTATGGAAAGAGGGAAAAATGAAAAAATTCCAGAAATTGAGGAGGTAGAGGCAGTGGCTTGTGCCATTCAAAATATGTGCCTTACGGCTACAGCTTATGGGTTGGGTTCATTTTGGTCTAGTCCAAAAATTATTTATTCCAAAGAAATGAATTCCTTTCTTAATTTAAGAAAGCAAGACAAGTGTTTGGGTATTTTATATCTTGGTTATACTACTATTGAATGGCCAAAAGGTCAAAGAAAACCAATAGAATACTTAACAGACTGGAATGAATAATTAAAAGAAATTAAATGGATAATTTAGACGAAGGTCTGATTAAATTAGTTAATCATAAAGACCACCCAACTAACAAAGCATACAAAGTTTTTTTCTTTTATAAAAAACATGAAGCTGAATATTTTAAAACCCTACTTTTGGAGGAGAATATTTACTTTGAATATGCAGATGAGGATAATAAGAGAGGGAAAATATTTTTATTTGGGGTAAGAAAAACTGACAATCAAAAAGCACTTTCTCTAAATTACCAAACAATTGGAAAATTTAGATCTCGATTTATTACTCAGCCTTGGGCTCAATATGCCATTGTAATATTAAGTTTTTTAATTATTGTTTTTGCTATAATTTCTTTTTATAAAAACAAATAGAAGTTGACTAAAAAACACCTCATACTATTATTATTATTGATGGTCATCTCTAGCTTTTTCGGTCAAAAAAAAGACGAAAAAAATAGACAAGTAGGTTTTTTAGTAGGAGCTTTGGTTCCAATCAATTATTTTGGAGTTGGTCCATTAGAAGTATCTGAAAATAATTCTAGTATTTCACTAAATAATGAGCTTGGCTACAGTTTTGGAATGCTATTAAAAACTGATTACTCCAAAAAAATAAGTTTAGAAACAGGAATAGTTTTTTGTCAAAGAAATTTTAAGTTAACAGGTTTAACCTCTAATCAAGCTAGTATTTTAAGAGATACGAGTAGTTTTGGATATATTAATTATTCCTTTCCTGTAAAAGGGATAATTTATGTCCAATTAAATAAATATTTGCTTATGAGAAACTCTATTGGATTTAATGTAGACTTCTATGCTTCTGCTGTAGCAAGTAAAGGAGGTAACTTTCTTATAGACCATTACTCAGAAAGGGCAAGATGGATCAACGGATCATTAAGTGGAGAACTTGGAGTTGAAAAAAGAAGCAGTAAAATTGGCATATTTTATATTGGAGCTGAAGTAAACATTCCTATATCATCAATTGCGGTAACTCGGATAAACTTTTATTATGACGGTCAAATCTATAATGAATATGACCCAATATTCTTGAGGGGCAACTTTTTTGGGATTAAATTAAAATACTATCTTCCGGTAGAGATAGAAAGTGAAAAAAAATCAGACTAAAGCTTTCTATTAACTTCTACCTCTTCGTAAGCTTCAACAACATCTCCAACTCGAATATCATTGTACTTAGCAATGTTTAGTCCACATTCATAACCATTCTTTACTTCTTGTACATCGTCTTTGAATCTTTTCAAAGAACCCAACTCTCCTGAATAAACAACAATTCCCTCTCTGATTATTCTTACCTGATGATTTCTGTTAATTTTACCATCGGTAACGTAGCATCCTGCAATAGTTCCAAATTTAGTAATCTTAAAAGTTTCTCTTATTTCAGCGGTTCCAACAATTTGCTCTTTAAACTCTGGAGAGAGCATTCCTTCCATCGCTTCTTTAATTTCTTCAATTGCCTTATATATTATAGAATACAGTCTGATATCTATTTCTTCTTTTTCTGCAATTTTTCTAGCGCCAGCAGATGGTCTTACTTGAAAACCTATAACAATAGCATCTGATGCTGATGCTAATAATATATCTGATTCTGTTATTTGCCCTACTGCTTTATGAATAATATTAATTTGAATAGATTCTTGAGACAATTTTAATAAAGAATCTGAAAGTGCTTCGATAGAACCATCCACATCTCCTTTTACAATTACGTTAAGTTCTTGGAAATCTCCTAAAGCAATTCTTCTACCAATTTCATCTAAAGTGATATGCTTGGTAGTTCTAAGGCCTTGTTCTCTTTGAAGTTGCTGTCTCTTAGAAGCTATTTGCTTCATTTCCTTTTCATCTTCAAGGACATTAAAAATATCTCCAGCGCTTGCTGCACCATTCATCCCAAGAACAGAAACTGGTCTTGATGGACCTGCTGATTCTACTGTTCTTCCGCTCTCATCATGCATGGCTTTTATCTTACCAAATTCTTTACCAGCAATTAATGTATCCCCAACTTTCATTGTCCCATACTGAACAAGAAGTGTTGTAACAAAACCTCTTCCTTTATCAAGTGAAGCCTCAATAACAGTCCCTTTTGCATTTGTATCTGGATCGGCTTTTAACTCTAACAGTTCCGATTCTAATAAAACTTTTTCAAGTAATTCGTCTATTCCAGTGCCATTTTTCGCCGAAATTTCTTGGCATTGGTATTTACCACCCCAATCTTCCACCAAAATATTCATCCCAGATAATTCTTCTTTAATTTTATCTGGATTAGCTGTTGGCATATCACACTTGTTTAATGCGAAAACCATAGGAACTCCTGCAGCTTGAGAATGATTAATTGCCTCTTTTGTTTGTGGCATTACTCTATCATCAGCAGCAATAATAATTATAGATACATCCGTCACTTGAGCTCCTCTAGCTCTCATTGCAGTAAAAGCTTCGTGTCCTGGCGTATCTAAAAAAGTGATTAATTTATTATTATGTTTTACAGAATACGCTCCTATATGTTGTGTAATCCCACCCGCTTCACCAGAAGTAACATCTGCACTTCTTATATAATCTAATAAAGATGTTTTACCATGATCTACGTGCCCCATTACAGTAACAATTGGAGGTCTTTCCTGCATATTTTCTGGATTTTGAGAATCTTGAACCACAGAAGCAGTTACATCCGCACTTACAAATTCAACAGTAAAACCAAACTCTTCTGCAACCATTGTCAAAGTTTCTGCATCCAATCTTTGGTTAATAGAGGCAAATATTCCAATAGACATTAAGGTGCCAATAACATCATTTGGAGACTTAGACATCATTGAAGCTAACTCAGAAACAGTAACAAACTCTGTAAGTTTTAAAGTGCTTTTTTCATGCTCTGTAATTAATTCTTCTATCTCCATTTTGTCAGAAATAGCTTGTCTTTTTTCACGTCTAAGTTTTGAAGACTTTGATTTCCCTTTACTGCTTAGCCTTGCTAAAGTCTCTTTAATTTCTTTTTGTATTTCTTCTGGTGTTGGCTCCGTTTTTTGAGGTGCTCTAGGAGGTCTTTTTTGGTCTTTAAAAGCCTTTTTTCCAGCCTTCTCAACATTTACTTTTTTAATTCTTTTTCTCTTTCGCTTATTGGAATCATCTTCTTGATCGGGTTTTATTTTCTCTGGTGTTTTTGGTAAATCAATTTTACCTAAAACTGTTGGCCCAGAAAGTTTCTTAATCTCAGCTTTAATAGTTTCTGATTTAGGAACAGATTCTTCTTTATTTGCTGTAGATTCTTCTACTTTCTCTTCTGACTCTACTTTTTCAGTAGGTTCCTCTTTAACTGCTTCAGCTGGCTTCTCTTTTGGAGAAAGATCAATTTTCCCAAGAACGGAAGGTCCGGAAAGCTTGTCTGCTTTTGCAATTATTTTTTCAACTTTCTTTTTGGGATCTTCCTTCTTTATAGAAATTACTTTTCTTTCGGACTGTTCTATAACAACATTATCGGCTTTTTCTTTTTCAAATTTTTCTTTTTGAAATTCTTGTAATAAAAGCATATACAATTCTTCACCAATTTTAGTGTTTGGATTAGAACTGATCTCTTTATTTTGTGAATTAAGAAATTCAACGATGGTAGAAATACCAACATTCAACTCTCTTGCAACCTTACTTAGCCTTTTTAATATTGCCATAATATTTGTTGTTTCTAACTAGATTCTATTGCTCAAATTCAGAGCTTAAAATCTTAATAATTTCATCAATTGTTTCTTCCTCTAAATCTGTTCTTTTTACTAAATCGGCTTTACCAATCTCTAAGACACTTTTAGCAGAGTCACATCCAATAGCTTTAAGTTCATCAATAATCCAATCGTCTATTTCGTCGGTAAATTCATCTAAATCTACGTCGTCAATATCTTCAGCTCCTTCTCGATAAACATCTATCTCCAACTCTGTTAATTTTGAAGCTAATTTAATATTATGACCGCCTTTCCCAATAGCTTTTGAAACCTCATCTGGTTTTAAAAATACTTCTACTCTTGTCTGGTCGTCGTTAATTTTCATATTGGTGATTTTGGCTGGATTTAATGCCCTTTGAATTAACAGTTGTAAATTAGTGGTCCATGGGATTACATCAATATTTTCATTTCTCAACTCTCTTACAATACCATGAATTCTTGAACCATTCATGCCAACACAGGCTCCAACAGGGTCAATACGATCATCGTAAGACTCTACTGCCACTTTTGCTCTTTCACCAGGATTTCTAACAATTTTTTTAATGGTTATAAGACCATCAAATACTTCTGGAACTTCTTGTTCGAATAGTCTTGCTAAAAACTCTGGAGCCGTTCTTGATAAAATTATAACAGGATTATTATTTCTTAAATCCACTTTAGAAACCACTGCTCTTGTCGTGTCCCCTTTTCTGAAATAATCTGATGGAATCTGTTCTGTTTTAGGCAAAATTAACTCATTGCCGTCATCGTCTAAAATTAGAATTTCTCTTTTCCATATTTGGTATACTTCTCCGTTAACAATATCTCCAACTCTTTCTTTGTATTTTTGGTAAATGCTGTCTTTTTCTAATTCCAAAACTTTAGATGCTAAATTTTGTCGTAGTGATAAAATATTTCTTCGACCAAAATCTTCAACCTTTACTTCTTGTGAAACATCTTCTCCAATTTCAAAATCTGGTTCAATTTTCAAAGCCTCAGAGTATTTTATTTGAGTCCCTTCATCTTCAAAGTCCTCGTCTTTGACTATTTCTCTATTTAGCCATATCTCTAAATCACCTTTGTCAGGGTTAATAATTACGTCTACGTTGTCATCTGAACCATATTTTCTTTTTAAAGTAGCTCGAAAAACATCTTCTACTATTCTCATCATTGTGACTCTGTCAATATTCTTTAGTTCTTTGAACTCTGAAAATGAGTCTATTAATTCTATTGCATTCATTTTTTTTAATTAAAAGGATATAATTAATTTAGTTTCTCTTACCTCACTCATCGATATTTGATGAATAGTTTCCACTTGTTGTTTTTTTTTAGTTAACTTATTTTTTTCTGTTTTAATCTCCTTAATAGAAATTTCTTTTAGATCTGCTTTTATTAATTCTCCTGAAAAAATTTCTTCACTAAAGGTAGTAACCGTTACGTTTCGTCCAACATTTTTCAAGTATTGCTGATAAACCATAAATGGTTGGTCTAATCCTGGGGAAGAAACTTGTAATTCAAAATCTTCTTGGTCTCTATCTAAATTATGTTCTATATTTCTACTTACACTAACACAATCTTTGACACTGACTCCTCCATGTAAATTATCCATTTTAACCTTTATAGCATTTTTAGAAGAAATATTAACGTCCACTAAATAGTTTCCATTGTCTAGTTCGTTAATTCTTTCTTGTGCTAATCGAATAATTTCTTTTTTTGCAATCATAATGAGAAAAAAAGAGGGGACTTTCGTCCCCTCTTACTTAATACTATCTTTCTATTTCAATGTAAAAGTAAGATAAAATAAAAACCCTTACAAGTAAAACGTAAAAAAACTATGTTCTTGAGTATTTTATTTATTGATTAATGATTGACACAGTAATATTTTCATTGATAAAAGGATTGCCATTTAGTATTAAAAAAAAGCTAATTGAAGATTTTAAATGCCCTAAAGAAGCAATAGATAATTTAAAGATAAGTTTAAAAGGAGTTAATAATAAAACTGGATTAAAAATATTAAACCAAATTAATTCAACTTCTTTATTAGAAAAAGCAGAAAAAATCATTCAAGAATGTAAGGAAAGTAAAATCCAAATTGTTCCTTATTGGCATGATTTTTACCCAAAAAATCTCATACAATGTACAGATGCACCATTTTTAATTTATACTAAAGGAAAGCAAAACCCTAATGAGCGAAATTTAATATCTATTGTGGGAACTAGAAATTGTACCGATTATGGATTAAAGGAGGTTAAAAGAATAATAAAGTACTTAAAGCCATATCCAATTGGAATTGTTAGTGGGTTAGCCTATGGAATTGATATAAATACACATAGAACAGCAAACGAATTTAATTTAGTAAACCATGCAGTTCTTGGAAGTGGAATTAACAAAATATATCCAAAAAAGCATTTGGAAGACAGTCAAAAAATAAAAGAAAATGGAATGCTTATTTCCGAGTATTCGCCTAACGAGGGACCAAGAGCTTATCATTTTCCAAGAAGAAATAGAATTATTGCGGGAATGAGTAAGTGCACTATAGTAATAGAGTCAAAAAAAACTGGGGGTGCTATGATAACAGCAAGACTAGCAAATGACTATAACCGAGATGTTTTTGCTATACCAGGGAACAATCAAAAAGAATACTCATCCGGATCGAATTTATTAATTCAAAGACATCAAGCAACGATTTTAAATGATCCAGAACAAATTACTGAGTATTTAAATCTTAAAAAGGTAGAACTTAAAACTACCTTGAAACACAATAATATCAAGCTTTCTAAGGAAGAGAAATTGGTTTTAAATATTATTTCGAAAAATAAAAAAATGTCGATTAATGAAATTCAATTACAAAGTAGTTTAAAAACTTCTTTTCTAAATTTTGTTTTAACAAATCTTGAAATAAAACAATTTATAGAACCAAAAATTGGCAATTTTTACAAAATTAAATTCTAAAACTATATTGTTATTGTTAGCTTAGTAACAATGAACGTTTCCAACTTTATTTCTAAAAGATATTTGTTTGCTAAGAAATCTAGGAATATTATTAATCTTATTTCACTTATATCTTTATTTGGATTGTTGGTAAGTGCTGCATCCTTAGTAGTTATTTTAAGTGGATTTAATGGAATACAAAAATATGTTGAAGATGTATATGGAAAATTTTCAGCTTCATTATATATATATCCTAAAACTGGAAAGTTTATCCAAGAGAGTGATTCAATATTTTCAAAATTAGAACTTAATAATAAGGTAGAATATTACAGTAAAATAATTGAAGAAACTGCAATGTTGAAATTTGAAAATAAATGGGTTACAGCCAAAGTTAGAGGTATAGATACTACCACTTACAGTAAATTAAATTGGAGTTCTAATTTAATTGAAGGCGATGGAAAGCTATACATAGAAAATTACCCAAAAATACTTTTGGGATATGGAATCCAAAATGAATTACAAATCCCATACAATGAAAATATTAATAACGAAATTAAAATTTTTAGCATTTCTAATAAAAAACAACTCTCTATTCAAAACCAAAGCTTATTAAAGAAAAATAATTTGATTTTTGGTGGCGTATACACAATAAACCCTGAACTAGACTTTTCCTCTGCAATGGTAGATTATAATACTGCTAATTTGATTTTTGAGAGACAAAACGGAGCTAATTATATTGAAGTTTTTTTGAAAGATAATGAAGAAATTTTTTCTGCTAAAAAACTCTTAACAACCCAGAATCCAGATTATATTTTTAAAACTCACAAAGAAAATAACCAACTTATTTATGCAGCCAGTGATGCTGAAAAATGGATAGTATTAGCAGTTCTAATTTTTGTCTTAATACTTTCCTCGTTTACAGTAGTTGCTTCAATAACTATGTTAATAATTGACAAGAAAAAAGATATTAAGAGCTTAATAGCATTGGGGTGTGATACAAAAACTATTAAAAACATATTCTTTAAAGAAGGATTAATGATAAGTTATCTTGGTAGTCTAAGCGGATTGATTATTGGAACCATTATATGTTTGATACAAATGAAATTTCATTTTTTAAAATTAGAAAATGCAGCAATTGAATATTGGCCTGTATTGATAAAATTTCAAGATATATTATTATTACTAGCAATACTTTTTGTCACTGGATTTGTCTCTGCATATCTTCCTGGAAAAATTCTAGTTAATAAATTATTAAGAAGTTAATCTTCTTGAATTACTTTTAACTGAACCTTGCTGATTTTTGTTTCGTCCACTTCTAAAACCTTAAGTTCGTAGTTTTCAATATTGAAAATTGCCCCTTTTTCAGGAATTGTTTCCGCATAAGAAACAATCATTCCAGATAATGTTTCATATCCCTCTTTAACCGGAAGTTTTAATCTATATTTTTCATTAATGAAATCAATCTCTAATCTAGCTGAAAACAAATAAGTCTCTTTATCAATTAAATGGTGGTCAAGTTCTTCTTGATCGTGCTCATCGTCAATTTCTCCAAAAATTTCTTCCATTATATCTTCCATAGTCAAAATGCCAGATGTGCCACCATATTCGTCAACTACTACCGAAACACTTCGTTTTTTGTCAATAAAATCTTCTAATAATTTTATGCCAGACATAGACTCAGGAACTATAGAAACAGGTATCAACATAGATTTTATACTGACTGGCATTTTAAATTGTTCTGTACTGTGCACATAGCCTATTATATTATCAATATTGTCTTTGTAAATAATAATTCTTGAGTAGCCTGAATCAATAAATAGTTGTTTCAAGTCTTTCAAGTTGTCATTAATTTCTAAAGCTACTATCTCATTCCTTGGGACCATACAATCTCTAGCAATAACTTCTGAAAAACTTAAAGCATTATGGAAAATCTTAACATCGTGCTCCATTTCTTCCCCACCGTTTAAATCTTCCTTAAGCTCATTTATATAAAGGTCTAAATCTGTTTTTTTGAAGCTTACTTTGTCTTGTTGTTCGCGATTGCCAAAAATTTTCAAAACAAAATTACTTAGTAATACAACAAAAGCAGTAATTGGCCATAACAACACATAAAATACAAATAATACTAAGCTAAAAAAACGTAGGGTTGCATTAGGGTTTAATCTAAATATAGCCTTTGGTAAAAACTCCGCAAATAACAATATGAAAAATGTAGAAAATAAAGTTTGTATTAAAAGAACAATTGTTTGATTAAAATTGAATGTCAATAAGTAAGGCTCTATTAACTGGGTAATATATAAGGTATAAATAACCAATGCAACGTTATTCCCAATAAGCATTGCAGCAATAAACCATGCAGGCTTTCCATTGAAAAAAGAAAGAATTTTTGCGCTAAACTCTCCTTTTTTATTGTCTAATTCAATCTTAATCTTACTTGAAGATATAAATGCAATTTCCATCCCCGAAAAAAAAGCGGAAAATAAAAGAGATATAACTGTAATTACGAATATAGAAATAGCTGACATTATTGTTTTTTATTTCCCAATCTATTACTTAACCCTCTTCTTATTAAATATATTCCCCAAGACATTACAGTCAAAAGATAATAAGCCTTATTGTTAGCAAAATCGTCTACAAAAGAAAAATAGATAGCAGAAATAGTTGAAATAATTGATATTACTAACCAAATTTTTTCAGAACGTTTATTCCATTTCTTTAAACTCTCCATTACTGTAAATCATAATTAACATGGCTTTCAGAAACATCAGAAAGCTGAAAAAAAGTGAAGTTACTATTGGCCTTCAATTTTGTGCCTTTGATTTTTCCTTCACTATTTGAAAAGGTAACTAATTTTTCAGAATACACACTGTCTTTAGCAAAATCAATTTCCAACTCTTCTGCAAATAAGGTATCCAAATTTCGATTATTAAACACCACATTTTCTCGGACAAAAAGCTGTTGTTTATTAGAAAATAACTTGCCATAGTCAGCTACTAGAACTGATTCCTCTTTCATAAGAGAATCATAAAAAATTAACTCTAATCCTTCAGGACATTCCATTATTAATTGTTCTTGATCTGCCATTAACTTAATAAGTTTTGGCGCTTTAAGCAAGAGCTTAGATTTCCCAAGATCAGAAAAGTTCAAAGTAACACCAGTAGAAGTCTCTAGAGATTGGTGTTCATTACTAGAATATTTTAAACCTTTGATTTTGTTGTTTTCAACACAAGAAATTAAAATCCCGATTAAAACCAGAGATAAATTCAATACAAATCGAATTTTCAATCTCTAGTTTTTAGTTCGACATTTTGTCCCCAGAAAGGAACTTGTTGTGAAGAATTACTCTTTATATCCAACATTATTAATTCACTTTTTGGCAATAATTGGCCTTTCCAACTATTAATAGCAGAAGTTGGAGTTTTGCCACAGGAACTAGAAGCATATTTTAAAGCCAGACAATAAATTAGACTTTTATTAAAAGCAGAGTTTCCATATTTTGATGAGCTAGCAGCTACAATTCTAGCCTTTTTATCATTAGAAATACATTTGTCAGAAAGCTTTCCAGCAATTGAAAATCCTTTTTTGTATTGCTTTTTATTAAATGCAATATCGTACAATATTTCATACATCTTTTGATTTAATTTGTCATCGTCACATATAGTAATAGCCCGATTAAATCTCTCTTCAGCTTTAAGGAATTCTTTTCTTTTATAATCTGCTACTGCTGCGTTGTATAAATCTTTTGCAGTAGGTGGGTTATCAGGATCGTTTAAAACTTTATCCAATAAAGTGATATATAAATTGGATTCTGTACACTTGTTGTTGCTTAATCTTTCAAAAATCTTCTTAGTTAAATCCATATTTTCAGGATCTGCATTGTATTTTGAAGAGTATATCTCTTCCAATTTGTCACAACTAGCACATGGACTAATTTCTTTGTCCAAAAAGGCTTGAACATTATTGTATTTATCTGCCTTATTACCTTTAGAAATATTTGCATCACAAATAGATGAAAGAGTTTCATAATTTTCTAAAAAATGGTCACACTCTATTTTTTTTGTTTTAAGCATATATTTGTTTGCGTAAACAAAATACTTTATATCGTTGTAAGAGGTTAGCTGTGGTGATTTTTCAAAAACTTCTTTGTACAAAGCATAAGCTTTTGGGAACCCCTTAGAAGCATCAAATGCCATAATATCTGCAGCAAGATCAGCTTTGATTTCATTACAATTACCAAAATTAGTTACCCAAGCATCATAAATAGAATAAATCGTATCAACATACAACTTTAATTCTGGAGATTTTGTCTTTTTTTTCTCCTTTGCCATCTGCTTATAAATATAAATTCCGTTTTTGTATAAGTTTGGCTTGTACTGAGGACAAAATGTTTGTGTTTTATTCCAAAACTTAGCTGCATCTGGATAAACTTTCTGCTTCATAAATTCTGAATATAAAGAGACATTTTTTCTGCACTCTAAACTATCTTCTCCCCAATTAGCTTTGCTTGCTTGAAAACAGTCCTGAGAAGAAATTGTTGTAAATAACAATAGGTAAACTATGGATGTAAATAATTTATTCATGTTTTTTTTTTAATCATACTTTCTTTTTCTAAACCAACGATCATATCTTGTGTCAGGGCCAAGTGAAAACCCTATTGAAAACTTAATATAATTCTCTTCAATTTTATTAATTGTTAAATCGCCAAGTTTTCCAAACTCAACTCCAAAATTAACTCTTGAAAGCGATCTAGAACTTAGCAATGGTATGGATACCCCAAAATTTATGCCATTTTGTATTAATGAATTCTCATCCACAATTATTTTAGACTGTGTTTGGTGTATACCGATGGAAAACGTAGACTTACTAAGAAGTGATTTATTAGTATTGGACCAATCTAAATTAGGAGATAATCTATAACCCAAAGAGATTCTCGAATATGCTCCCATCGGGAAATCACTCTGTGAAGAATATTTAGAGTTGTCTTGAAATTTTGTCCAATCTATAGAGCTATATTGAGCGCCAATATCCCACCTTCTTTTGTTTTTGTAAATTTTACCAATCGACAACCCAAATTCTAATTTTTCAGGTAGAACCATATTAGAATTTTCATTTTCCATAGCTAAAGTATCTTTTGGAAATTCTTGAACACTAAAATTGTATTTAAATGTATATGCAAAGAAATCATTGTCCGTGGTGATATCAGAACTCAAAGAATAGTTGACACCTAGATTAAAAAAAAGTTTGTTATTAGATGCTGTTTTGAATCTTTTGAAAATTTGAAGACCAACATCAAATCCCCAACCACTTAATGAAGATCGATATTGGATTCTAGAGTTGTAATCATTTGAATTGTTATAAACAACTGTACTTGTTCTGTCTAGGTTTCCAAATAAATAAGAACAATTAAGTCCTAAAGATATTCTTGTTGTGTCACCTTTGTTAAGAATGTTAAAACCATTTCCAATAAGTAATTTATTAACGGATCCGTCTCCTTTAAAAATATAAGATACAGTAGAGGTGTCCAAAGGAACTGTACTACTTACTTCATATCCTTGAGATGATAAAGGAGTTATTCCAAAAACCAAACCCCAATTCTTAGTAATTGGGAGTCCCATAAATAAATTATTTAGCCCGAAATTATTTCCTGAAGACGTGGTTTGCTTATTGTTATAATTAGAATTATATAAGGAAGATTTTCCAGCTAGAGAAACATTATATATGGGGTTATATTTAATGAAAGAAGCATAAGAAGCTGGATTATTAATATTAATATATTGTGGTTCTGAACTTGGAGAAGTTATATTTCCAAACCCAAAATAATGTGCAGATTGAATGGTATTAATTTCGCCTATTCCATACCTTGAAAAAGGGGAAGTATTTAAAACTTGTCCCTTGACACAAGCAAAAGTAGAAAGGAAAAATATATATAGAAAAAACTTTTTAAGCATTATATATTAAAACGGTATTTAAGCCCTTTAATGTTAAATTTTCATCTGCAAAGATGCTGTTTTTTTTTGTTGATACAATTGATTTTATAAAAGTAGTATCTCCACCTGTCAATATAACGTTGATTTCAGGGTGTAATTGTTGATAATCAGAAATATTTTGAATGATTTCATTTATTGTTCCATTAATTACTCCGCTCTCCATAGATTTCTCGGTGTTTATCCCAATTAATGGAGTACTTTTAATTTTAAAATTTACCCTGGGTAAGTTTTCTGTAAAACTACTTAGAGCTTTCATTCTTAAATTAAATCCTGGTGAAATACCTCCTCCTAAGTATTCATTAGATTTATTTATAAAATCGTAAGTAATACAAGTTCCAACATCAATTACAAGGTTATTTCTATTTGGAAAAGTATTGTAAGCTCCAACTGCATTTGCAATTCTATCATGACCTAAAGAAACTGCAGATTTATACTTTATTACAATCGGGAGGTTTAGTTTAGAGGACATAAGAACTAAATTCGGGAAGGATTTCAATAGTTTTTGCTCCAGCTTATTATTTCCAACATTTGAAATTATCCCAGTTTTAAAAGTTAGATTTTTCAACTCTTTTATAATGCTGTCTTTTTTATAAAAAAAAACATTTAAAAGCTGTTGGTTTTTAAATTGAGCGACTTTAACTCTTGTGTTTCCTATGTCTAATACTATACTCATATATGAAAAATCCGGCTTTGAGCCGGATTAAATTTAATAGAAAAGAATCAAAAAATTCAATACTATAAAGAAGATTTGTCTGAATTTTCGATTGGCTCAACTCTCAATTCTTCTGAAGAAATCTTTAGTTCGTTGTCAGAAATAATTTCTCCATTTTTTTTAGTATGTACTGATATAACATTTGATTCAGAAGAAGGCTGGTTTTTATCTGTACTTAATACCAAATCCTTATTTTTTGTTTTAGCACAACAAGCTTTTTTCCCTTCTGAAGAACATTTTTTAATCTCACTTTTATTTACTTCTGACACCTCTCCGGAAACATGCCCCCCGCCTAAAATAGGTGCAATTACCAATCCAACAAGGCAGGTTAACTTTATAAGAATATTCATAGAAGGTCCAGATGTATCTTTAAAAGGATCTCCAACAGTGTCTCCAGTAACTGCAGCCTTATGGGCTTCAGAACCTTTATAGGTCATTTCACCATTAATTTCAACTCCTGCTTCAAAAGATTTTTTTGCATTATCCCACGCACCACCAGCATTGTTTTGAAAAATAGCCCAAAGAACTCCACTAACAGTAACTCCTGCCATGTAGCCACCTAGCATTTCAGCTACTAATAAATTGTTGGATGGATAAGCCAACTTTCCTACAAGTACTATTATTATTGGAAATCCAATAGTTAATAGTCCAGGAAGCATCATTTCTTTCAAAGATGCCTTGGTAGAAATATCTACACATTTATCGTATTCTGGCTTACCAGTTCCTTCCATAATTCCTGGAATTTCTTTAAACTGACGAACCACCTCATTAACCATTTCCATTGCAGCTTTTCCAACTGCATTCATCGCTAACGCTGAGAAAACAACAGGCACCATTCCACCTACAAAGAGCATAGCGAGAACAGGAGCTTTAAATATGTTAATTCCATCAATCCCAGTAAAAGTTACGTATGCTGCAAATAGCGCCAATGATGTTAATGCTGCAGAAGCAATAGCAAAACCTTTCCCAGTTGCTGCAGTCGTATTTCCAACAGCATCTAAAATATCTGTACGTTCCCTAACAATTGGATCTTGCTCACTCATTTCAGCAATTCCACCTGCATTATCAGCAATTGGACCGAAGGCGTCAATAGCTAACTGCATTGCAGTAGTAGCCATCATTGCAGAAGCTGCCAAAGCAACTCCATAAAACCCAGCAAATGCATAAGACATCCAAATTGCAACAGCAAATAAAAGAACGGATGAAAAAGTAGATATCATACCAGTAGCTAGTCCTGCAATAATATTAGTTCCAGCTCCTGTACTAGATTGCTGAACAATTTTTAAAATCGGTGCTTTCCCTAATCCAGTGTAATATTCTGTAAATGCAGAAATTCCAGCACCCACAACCAATCCAACCAAACAAGCATAGAAAACTCTCATTGATGAAATGTCTTGAAGCCCTTCTCCAAAGAAATTCATTTGCATTGTTTCAGGAAGCATATATTTACATAATACGAAACAAGATATGGCAACCATTAAAATAGATGCCCAATTACCAATGTTTAAGGCTTTTTGAACTTCAGATTCTTTAGCATCATTTGAAGATATTTTCACAAAGAAAGTTCCGATAAGAGAGATAACAATACCAACACCAGCTATTGCCATTGGTAATAATATTGGACCAATACCACCAAAAGCATCTTCAATCATTCCTCCCATATCCTTGATGATATAATTTCCTAATACCATTGCTGCTAAAACTGTAGCAACATAAGACCCAAATAAATCCGCACCCATTCCAGCAACATCTCCAACATTATCTCCAACATTATCCGCTATGGTAGCTGGATTTCTTGGATCATCTTCTGGAATGTCTGCTTGAACTTTTCCAGCTAAATCAGCACCAACATCAGCAGCTTTGGTGTAAATTCCTCCTCCAACTCTTGCAAATAACGCAATAGACTCAGCTCCTAAAGAGAACCCTGCTAAAGTTTCCAAAACCATGGTCATATCAGAAACACCAGTTTCAGCAGACCAAACTCCACCCATAAACATTTGAAAAAATAATATGAAAAAAGAAGTTAATCCCAATACTGCTAATCCTGCGACTCCTAATCCCATGACTGTACCGCCACCAAAAGAAACTTTTAATGCTTGTGGTAAACTTGTTCGTGCAGCCTGAGTAGTTCTGACATTGGTTTTTGTAGCTATTTTCATGCCCATATTACCAGCAAAAGCAGAAAAAATAGCTCCTATTATAAAGGCAACTACAATTAAAATATGAGTAGATGGAACCAAAAATGAAACACCAGCTAGAACAATACTTGCAGCAAAAACAAATATTGCCAGCAACCTATATTCTGCATTAAGGAATGCCAATGCTCCTTCGTATATATGGTCTGAAATTTCTTTCATTTTACCGTCTCCGGCATCTTGCTTCATAACCCATGCTCTTTTAACAAGCATATATAGTAATCCTACTAACGATAATACAATAGGTAAATAAATTACAAATGATTCCATAATTTTAAAGAATTGATTTTTAGGACAGCGAAATTATATTTTTAAACATTATTGTGCAAATATGAAGATAAAAATATGGTGTTTACAGAGAAAAAGATAAAATTTAAAAGTGATATTTACAGTTTAATTGCATAGAAAAAGTAGATTTTACAAACTATTAAAAAAACAAAACTCTATCATTATATTTAAATTCAGTCCATAAAAATGAAATTTTCATTAAAAATATTATTGCTTTTACCAGGATTTATATTTGGGCAAAATAATCATTTAGAAAGCTATATTCCTTTTGATACTTGCAAATTTAGTTCTCACCCAATTTTAGAAATTAAAGTATGGGTACATGTACTACAACAATCTAGCGGAACCCCAAAAAATATCACCAGAGATTCATCACATCTTATAGATGAGCAATTTCAATGGATTAATAAAATTTATAGCAATTTAAAGCCCCCTTTAATAAAAAATTCCAATAACGAATACCCATATATTAAAGATTCAAGAATACGATTTTTAGTAGACACCATTTCATACCATATAGACAGTAACGGATGGGAAAGAATGGAAATTATTATGGAAAAAGATACCAATAGGTGGTTAGAAATTTTAGAAATTAATGCAGATTCCAATACAATTACTATAAAAGGAATTAAAAATAATTTTAGACCCATATTGGATAGTTTAATAGTACTTGGAACAAATTCTAACAATGGTATATTGCATACTTTACAAGCAAAAAAAGAGGGGAGAAATACAGTTATATATATTAAAGAGACCTTAAGAGTGTCAGAAGAAGGTGTGGGTATTATAAGCTATTTTAAGAGAGTTGACAAAAATTGCAGTAAGGATAACTGGGTTAGATTTACAAATGAAAATAAAGATTTTTTACATGTCTTTTATACCGGTGCTTCGAGTCCTGTTCCAGCATTTGGGTGTGGACCATCCCCTTTCTACTTGAATGTATCAAAATTCCTGGAAAACGGAAGATATGCAACAGCACAGTTAACAGCACACGAATTGGGCCACTGCATTGGATTAAGACATACCAATACTCCACAATTTTCAGACCTTCCAAGAAAAGATAAATTTGGTTGGGTCAACTGTAATTCTAAAGATGTTAGTAATAATATTATGGGCTACAATCTATGTAGGAATTACTTGTCTCCTATGCAAATTGGGCATATTCACCACCGATATTCAACCATAAATGAGTTGAGTCTAACTACAAATAATTTAATGTCGAATAGTTCTGAAATTGTAATTAAAAAAAATACTAATTGGGGGAAAAATATTTTATCTAAAGGAACGATAATCGTTAAAAAAAATAAAACTCTTACTATTTCCAAAAATCTATTAATGCCAAAAAAAGGAGTTATAGTTTTAGAAAAAAATAGTAAAATCATAGTCGATGGAGGGAGAATTTATAGCCCATCAAAAAATTGGAATGGTATTGTAAGAACAGAAAGCAAGTTTAAAGAAAAGAAATGGAATTGTAGGAAAAAAGTAAACGGTCAAGTTATTTTACTCAATAATGGAGAGATTTCTTATTGATCAATTTCAAATTCTGGTTTTTTCTTTTCAGGTTCTTCAACGCCAAGTTTTTTTAAAAATTTGTCGAGTTTAGAGGAGTCCTTTTTCTTTTTTGTTTTTTTATTTTGATGAACCTTAATATCTTGGATAGTGTCTTTATCTAATGGTTCTTGTTCAAGTTCAAATACTTCACTCTTTTTTTTCTCTTCTTGGTATTCGCCCTTTATGATCTCCTTAATTATTTCTTTTTCATTGGAAATTATTTCTTTTCTTTCCATCTTAATCTCTGCTTTATCAAAGCCATAACTTAAATCTTCAACAGGTCCAGATATTTTTAAAAATAATTGTTTTCCTTTTACTGGATTTTCTTGAACAACATCTGATTTTGATTTTTTTCTTCTAACTATGTCAGCCCAATTAAAACTTAAGTGGTAATCCACTTGGTTTTCAAGATTATAATTTCCATAAAAAGAAAAATCTAAGACATCATTTTCAAAAATGGTTTTTTCAATTTCTGTTATTCCATTAGAATAAATTATAGTGGATTTAAAATCTTTAAATGCTACTTTGTGAAGATTTTTCTCGTAATGATTTATATCAATAATATTTCTAGTAATAACACTACTTTCAAAAACTTTTAGAATATCGTATAAAAAAGGGTATTCTAAAAGAACAATATCTTTAAAGGTGTTTTTGGATTCAATAGAAGAGTTTTGAAAATCCCAATTATATAAAGAATCAAAAATTAATTTCGAATTAAACTCACTTGAAATACTTCCTGAAATATGTTCGTTTTTTATATAATCCTGTTCAAAATCATTAAACGATTTCATTAACTTATTAATATTTAAATTTGATAATTCGCCATCTATCAACCAGTTTTGATTTTCACTACTTAAATCTGCGTTATAAATATTTAAAAAAATCCTTCCATCGTAAGACTCCATTAATAATTTTTTAATCTCTAAAGATTTATTGATGTTGAGTCTTTTTGTGACAACATTGGAAAATATCAAATTATCGTAATAAAGTTCATTGGCAGTTATGGCCCCTTCCAAGTCTATTTGATAATCTGTATTGGAAGAATCCTTAGAATCAAATATGTCTAAGAAATCATCTAGATGGAATTTATCAAGTTTTAAGTCGTAATTACATTTAATTTTTTTGGATTCAGCTTGAATAAATTTATTCAAGCCCTCGAAACTTAAATTCATTGAAAATTCGTCTTTATTAAAAAATGAATTTTGGACAGTAATATTCGTATTTTTTTTAGTAATATCAGCTTCAAATTCATTTAATTCTAAATGGATTTCTTTTGGCAAGTAATCTATATTTATTTTTTTACTAACTAATTTTCCATCTAAATTCTCAAAAATTAATTTATTGTTTTTTGTAGTGATTTTTGTTTCTATTTCAATAGCAGTTTCTCCGTCCAAGGAAAAATCTTCAAGAGTTGTGAAAAAAGGAATTTTATTTAAATCAAATATCCCATCTATTTTTATAAAATAATTAGGCTCGTTAAAATTATTAACCTCTAAATTTCCGCTCATTATTTTTTCATTAATGAGAGCTGAAAAATTTATTATTTTAAGTTTTTGTTCTTTATTATTGAATGACCCACTTAAATCAATTTTTTCTAACTGAATATTATTGAGATTGTCTTTCAAAGTTGCATTATTAGCATTAAAATTGACAAAGAAAGAAAGAGGTTGCTTATTGTTCATTTCGCCATTTAGATTTCCATCAAAATTGAATATTCCTTCAGAGCTATATTTTGATTTAATTCCGGCATAGTCTAATGGTAGAATACTAAATATTTCAGATATTTTAATTTGATTCCCTTTAATATTTAGATTTATCATGTCTTTTTTTGAGCTTTTATAAGCTCCCTCTAAAAAGAAATTCATATCTGCTATTTTTAATTTTCCTTTTTTTATAGTCAAGGAAAAAGGATCATTTTTTACAAATAAAATAATATCTGTATCAGCATTTTTGGAACTTATATAATTTACACCTTCCAATTCGAATTTATTTACTAACATACTGGATAGTATATTTAAGTCGTATTCTTTGTTAGAGAATTGGCCTTTCAACTTTGAATCTGAAATAGTAAAATCATATTCTTGACTTAAGGGAATATTTTGGTAATTTATTGAGAAATTATTAAGAATAAGTTGATCTAAAGAAAACTTAAAATTTTTATTTTCATTTTTATCGTTAGGAGCAAATACATTGAAATTTTCTTCCCCATTTGAATTTATTTTTGCCGCAAAACTCCCATTTTTCAGCACTAATTTTCTAACTATATATTTTTCATTAATTAAATCATAAGCATCAAAATTTAGAAAAGCACTATTTGCAAAGAGTAAAGTATCATTATTAGCAAAAGGATCTTTTATCAATAGATTGGAGAATTGTAAAGAGATTGCTGGAAAATAATTGAAAGCACTTAATTCTATATCTTTAATAATCATTGGGGAGATAAGCTGATTATTTATCTGTTTTAATGCAATTTCTTTAATCTCTTTGTCGTATAATTTTACCACAGAAAATAAAACTCCAAATAACAATAGAATTATTATAGCTAATATTGAAACGATATACTTAATTATACGAATAACCATATAAATTGAAAAGTTTTTGACTTATTCCAAGCTTATACTGTCTAGAGTTGCTTTTATATCTGCTATATCTAGAAAGTATTTAGCCTTTAAATTTTCTGCAATAGGGTCCTTACTTGGCACATTTAGTTTTAGTGGGTTTTTAGCTTTGCCATTTATATACACACGGTAATCTAAGTGTGGACCTGTACTTAAGCCCGTACTTCCTACTTCTCCAATTTTCTCTCCCTGTTCAACATATTTACCCACCTTAATTCCTTTTTCAAATCTTAATAAATGTAAGTATTTAGTAACCACGTTACCGAAAGAATGTTTTATTTTAATCATATTTCCAGCACCACCAGATCTGCCAGCAAATATTATTTTTCCATCTCCTGTTGAGACCACATCTGTTCCTGATGGAGCTGCATAATCAACCCCATGGTGAGGTCTGTATATCTTTTTAATTGGATGTAATCTTCTATTAGAAAATTTGGATGAAATTCTTACATACTCTAAAGGTGCTGAGAGTAATGCCCTTTGCATACTTTCTCCAGATTCTGTGAAATAACTTTCTACTTTTTTAGATTTTGACAAATATCTAAATGCATAAAAGTCTCTTCCTTTGTGGTTAAATAAAATGGCTTTAATATTTCCAACACCAATAAATTTATTCTCTACATATTTAGATTCAAAAATTATTTTGTAGTTGTCTCCTAACTGAATATCAAAAAAATCAATTGTCCAAGCGTACAAACTAGCAACTTTGGAGACCAATGCAGGACTTAATTTATTGTCGATAAAACTTTGCCATAGACTAGAAGATATTGTTCCAGATGCTTTTTGAATTCTTATATCAACAGGGCTTTTTATAACGGTTATGTTCAATGAATCTAAAAAACTCATGATTACCTTTTCAGTAAGTGAATGCTGGTAAATTAAATTAGAAAATTTATTGCTATCGGAATTGAAGATGGTGTAGTATTTATCTCCTGGGTATATTCTTCTTATGTCATAAATTTCTTTAAAGTCATTTCCTAAACTATAAATCTTATCGTAGGGAATATTTAAACTTTGTAATATCTCGCTAAAACTTTCTCCGTTTTTTACGGAACTACTATCAATTTTAAAATTTTCAAGACTGAAGCCCTGTATTTTTTTAAATATTTTAACTTCTTCATTTTGCTTAATAGAATCCTGACTTGACTCTTGGATATTTGTATGGGCAGAACTACAAGTTGAGAATAAAAATACAATTCCAAGGAATAAGAAAGTTGAAATGAAATTATTAAGTCTAAATACCATACAGATTACAATGATAATTCAACAGTGTAATTAAACTCTAGAATTCAGGACAAATTATAAACATTAAAATGTGTTTTATAGTTCAATAAAAATTACTTCTATGAATTAACTTTATATGCTCTTTTTCCCTGTTTTTTTTGAAAAAAACTATGCCTAATGAAAATAAATCTAGACTAAGCATTACTTTATCAAAATTGCAAATTTCTTCCCAAGCTTGTTTCATGTCGCTAGACCAATAAATATCGTCAAAAATGAAAATTGAATCTTCGTTGGTGTACTCTACTAGCCAATAGAAATATCTTAACGTAGCTTCTTTAGAATGGTTACCGTCAAAAAAAATCAAATCATATTTATTTTTTAAAAGTTGTGGAATTATTTGGTCAAAAGGCTGGTTTAAAAGCGCTACATTCTTGAGCTTTAAAGTATTGAAGTTTTTTTGAGCGAGGTCACTTACCTTAGGATCTCCTTCAATAGTAGTAACTTTGCCCTCTTTATTGGCATTTGATAAATAAGCTGTTGTAAGTCCTAAAGAGGTGCCTATTTCTAGGATATTTTTTTTTTGAAAAAAACTTACCATCCTAAATAGTATTTGTGCTTTTTCAGGTCTTGACTGAACTTTTTTAGTTAAAATATTAATAGTGCTAGTAGTAGACTTTATAGATTTTGATCCTACACCTAAATCTTTTAATTCAATTGGGTCTGTTTGTTTTAAAAGCAAACTTCTCACATGTTCTATCCCAACAAAAGAGTAATACTTAATTGAATTATCCAATATGTTTTCTATCATATCATAAACCAATGGAGAATGGATATTGTATTTATTGGTTCCCTGAAATAAAAACTTTAAATAAAAGGTGATTTTTTTAACCATATACAAATTTAAGGCTTTAGTTGGTGCTAATAAAAATTTTATTAAAGACATTATCTATTAGATTTGTAGTTATGAAAAGTGAAAATGAAAAAAAAGAGCTTTCTTTTTTAGGACACTTAGAAGAATTAAGATGGAGGCTTGTAAGGTCAAGCATTGTTATAATTTTAGCTGCAATAGTACTATTTTATTTTACAGACCCAATTGTACAGCAGTTTTACATAAATATGTCCAAAACTTCTTTTCCTACCTATCAGTTTTTTTGTCTTCTATCTGAAAAATTAAATATTAGTGATGCACTTTGTGCAGAAGACATTCCTATTCAAATTCAATCTATTGAAATGACCAAACAATTTTCGACAAATATGTATTTTGCATTGATTGGAGGGGTAATTATTTCTTTTCCATTTACATTTTACCAAATATGGTCGTTTGTTAAGCCCGGATTAAATATAAAAGAACTCAAAGCAACTAGGTGGATTGGCTTCAACGCTAGCTTATTATTTTTTATAGGTATTTTATTTGGCTATTTCTTAATTAGTCCTCTTTGCGTTCAATTCTTTGGAGGCTATAAATTGACAGATCAAATTCAAAATAACTTTACAATTAGCTCTTACATGTCAATGATAACAACATCTACTTTTTTATCAGGTTTGTTTTTTGAGCTTCCAATTGTTATGTATATACTAGCAAAAATTGGAATATTAGGTCCGGATATTCTAAAAAAATATCGTAAACATTCTTTAGTAGCTATTCTAATACTATCTGCTTTAATTACTCCTCCTGATGTAGTAAGTCAACTTTTAGTCTCTTTTCCTATTTATGCTTTATACGAATTTGGAATTATTATCGTTAAAAGAGTGGAAAAGAAAAGAAAAAAAGATCTTGAAAACGAACAAAATACCAATACTGACTAATGGAACTTAAGTCTATAAATATTAATAAGTCTTACAAAGGAATCAAAGTTGTCAAGGGAGTTTCCGTAAGCTTAAAAAAAGGTGAAATAGTTGGTCTACTAGGTCCTAACGGGGCTGGTAAAACCACAACTTTTGATATGATAGTTGGATTAATAAGTCCAGAAGAAGGAAAAGTTTTTTTAAATGACTTGGAGATTACTAAAGTTCCAATGTACAAAAGGTCAAAAATGGGAATTGGATATCTTCCTCAAGAAGTTTCAGTTTTCAGAAAATTATCTGTTGAAGACAATATAAAAGCAATTTTAGAAATGTCTAGTCTATCTAAAGAAGAACAAAAAGATAAATTGGAAAGCCTAATTTCAGAGTTTGGATTAAATCACGTAAGAAAAAATTTGGGGAGAAATCTTTCTGGCGGGGAAAAAAGAAGAACAGAAATTGCCAGATGTTTGGCTAATGAGCCTGATTTTATATTATTAGACGAACCTTTTGCAGGAGTTGACCCGATTGCAGTAGAAGATATCCAAAGAATTGTCCTTAAGCTCAAGAAAAAAAAGATTGGGATTTTAATTACTGATCACAATGTACAAGAAACATTATCAATTGTTGATAGAGCATACTTGCTTTTTGAAGGAAAAATTCTCAAAGATGGAACCGCCGAAGATCTTGCTAAAGACGAGCAAGTGAGAAAGGTTTATTTGGGCCAAAAATTTGAATTAAAAAAGAAAACAATTGATTTTTGAATGGCGTTAATTCTAAATATTGAAACATCTACCAAAACTTGTTCTGTAAACCTATCTAAAAATGGGAAATCGCTAGGTGTTAATGAAATTACAAGTGAAAAATATGTTCACGGGGAGAAACTTCATCTTTTAATAAAAGATCTTTTTGCGTCTTTAAATCTTTCATTGAAACAGATGGATGCAGTTGGTATAAGTGCTGGTCCTGGGTCTTTTACTGGTCTTAGGATTGGTGTTGCAACAGCTAAAGGATTGGCTTTTGGACTTGACATTCCTCTTATTAGCATGAATTCTCTTGAAATAATGATCAATTGCTATGATAATAAATACACTAATGACAATGCATTGTATTTTCCAATGATAGACGCCAGAAGAAGAGAAGTTTTTACTGCTGGATTTAATTCTCAAAAAAAACAAATTACAGAGATTGCGTGTCCAGAAATTAATTATGATTTTTTAAAAGTTTATGAAAATTACCAAAGGCTTTATTTTTTAGGAGATGGGGCATTAAAATTTAAGAAAGAATTCAATTCTAAAGTTGTAGAAATTGATGAATCAGTACCAAACTCTTCAACTGGAATGTCGAATAAAACATTTGAAAAATTCAAAAATAAGGAATTTGAAAGCATTCCTTATTTTAACCCTTATTATCTTAAAGATTTTTTTACTGGTTAAAAAAAAATAAAAAATTTCTTCCTAGAATTAAAATTATATAGATATTAGCAAACAATTAATAATTGAAATAGTTTGTACTATATAGAAGCTTCCAAAGAAACTCCACTAGTATCTTTAAACTCAGAAAAAGGAGTTTTCTTAATTGACGGTAATTGTGTTTCTGAAAATCCTGATGAGTTTTTCAATAACATTACGAATTGGATTGAAAATTATTCGAAAAACCCGTATAAAACTACCACGCTAACAATAAATCTAGGAGAGATAAATATTTCATCCTCTAAATTTTTACTCAATATCATATACCAACTGGAAAACTTAGATAAATCTGGTTTTCAAGTTAAGGTTAGATGGGTATATAAAAATGGGGAAGATGGAAATTATGAGCTAGGAAAGGATTACTCGGAAATGGCTTCAGTTCCTTTTGATTTTATTGAAACTGTCGAGAATTTTGTTTCCAATATTTAACCTAACTTAAAGCTATTGTCATGACTAAATCAACGCACCAAATACTATACATAATATTATTTGTTTTACTAGCAATATTGTATATTATTCAATTTTCTAAATCAGGTAGGACTGAAAATTTACCAACTCCTGAAAAGGAATTTTCTATTCAACCACCAAATGAGGGAGGTTTAAACATAGCATTTGTAAATAGCGATACAGTTTCTAAATATTATGAATTTGCTAAAAAAATTCAAAAAACCTTAACAACGAAAAGATCGGAAGCAGAAGGACAAATTAAAAGCAAATACTTTGCTTATGAAAGTCTGGTTCAAGAATTTGAAAAAGCATCCCCAATAATGGGAGATAGAGAGAAAATGGAAAAAGCTCAAAAGATTAGACTTCTTGAACAAGAAATTATGCAAGTTGAACAGCAGCTTTCAGAGCAGGTTTCAAGAGAAGAACTCGAAATGACACAAAGTTACATTGTGAAAACTAATGACTATATGCAAGAAATTGGCAAAACTCTAGGTTACGATTACGTGATGAGTTATAGAGTTGGAGGTGCAATGCTTTATGCTAATGAACGTCACGATATCACAACTAAAATAATTAAATTGCTTAACGAACGTTACGAATCTTCCAAATAAGAAACGTTTTATTATTTTCTTCGTATATTTTGTTAAACTTCGTTATGAACTTTTTAGTTCTTTTAGAGAAATATCAAAATGCAATCCTTGGAACATTAATAGTTCATATACTAATTTTTGTTTGGTTAAATATTCAAAATGTCTCCTTTTATATAATCCAACCAAAGGAAAAAGTTTTGGCTACACTAGATTTCACAGTACCAGAAAATAATTTAATTCCAAAAGAAACTAAAGAAAATTATTCTGACAACGAAGTAGAAGTTACCAATGCTGCATCTAATTTTGATCAGGAAAAAGATATGAGTGCATCTCAGAAAAAAGCACTAGAAGATAAGGTTATAGAAGAAGTTAAAGAATTTGAGAAGAAACAATTTAACGACTTTGGAAAAGACAATCCTGTAATAGAAAATAATCATTATGAAAATAAAATAAATGATAATTCGATTAACAAAACTGTAAATAAGTCTTTAAAAAAGACCTCGAATGCTACTGCAAAATATTTTTGTGAGAATAGAAATATGATTTTACAAAAAATCCCATCCTATCTTTGTAATCAAACTGGGACAGTAAGATTGACAATTAAAGTTAATCCCAAGGGAGAAGTAACAGACTGCAAAGTAGATAATTCAGAAACTAATACGTCTAATCAGTGCTTAATAGAAAATGCTATAAATTACGCTAAGAATTGGAAATTCAACCAGGATTTTTCAAGCACACAAAGACAAGAAGGTTGGATTGAATTTATTTACTTATCTCAATAATAAAAAAATGCGATTAATTATATTTATTCTATTGCTACAAACACTTCCAATTTCTAAAATATGTAGTCAAAATAATGGCTTATTAAAAAATGAAACAATTACAACCTATTGGGGTAGCAACGAAAAACAAATAAGAAGTGTTGGGACTTATCAGACAAGTGGATACTCAAATATTGGTGCTAAAACTGGTAAATGGATTCACTTTTACAAAAATGGAAATCTTCAAAATGAAAGTAATTATTTTCTTGGAGAGTTAAATGGCGAATACAAATCCTATTACCTCAACGGAAATCTAAAATTTAGAACCTTTTATACTCTTGGGCAAATTGATTCGATTTTTGAAGCCTTTTATGAAGATGGAACTTTGGCTGAAAAAGGAGAATTTAATATTATTCCTAAAATAAATAGACAAGATACAACTGTATTAAACTATTGGCTGAATAGAAATGAAGAAATACGATCTTTCAAAAGTAATAATTGGGAATATTATTATGAAAATGGGGAGCTTATGGAAAAATCTCATTTTGTTGGCGGTACAGATACTACTGAATATATAGATCAATTTTATGAAGCAAATGGAGATACTCTTATTTTGGATGGAAAAGGATATAGGAAAACATATTACTCTTCTTCAAAATTAAAAGCCGTTATAAAATATAATAATGGCTTAAAAAATGGAGTTTTTGAGCTATACAAACCCAATGGTCGTCTTAGAAAAACAGGAACTTATGTCAATGGTAAAATGTCAGGAGTATGGAGAGAATTATACCTTACCACAGATACAATTTACCAAGAATTAGAGTATAAAAAGGGCCTGAAAAATGGATTATTTAAAGAGTTTTATCCGAATGGAAAAATAAGTATGGAAGGTAACTATATAAACGATTTAAAAAACGGAGATTGGACTTATAGTTTTGTAAATGGCGCTTTAGACATGAAAGGGGCTTTTAAAGAAGATAAACAAAATGGATTTTGGATTTTTTATTATCCAAAGGGTATTGAATATTACAAAGGAAATTTTAAAAATGGCCAGAAAGAAGGGAAATGGAATTTTTTCTATAATAATGGAAAAATTTGGAAAAAAGGAGAGTATAAATACGATCAAAAAAATGGTTTTTGGGTGACAAAATTTGAAAATGGCAAAACTGCTATGGAGGGCAATTATATTATGAATAAAGAGCACGGAGTTTGGAAATCTTGGTACAATAATGGGCAGTTAAAGGATCATGGATCTTATAATTTAGGAAAAATGAACGACAAATGGGTAGGTTATTATACAAATGGCCAGAAAAAGTATTCTGGTGAGTACGAGAACGATTATAAAATTAACTCTTGGACTTATTACTCTGTCAAAGGGGATATTGTTGAAACTAGAAATTACAAGATTTTAAATAAAAGAAGTATCCTTATTCCAGATGAAAACAGAATTGTGAAAAAATCTGTTGCAGATGGTAAATGGATAAAGTATAGTGAATATGACCAAAGCTTAAAAAGTGTAGAAAATTATTCGGATGGGAAATTAAATGGGGAATCTACTTACTATTTTCCTGGTGGTTTAGTCCCAAATAGAATTGTAAATTATAAAAACGGACTTCTAGAAGGAAAATATCAGAATTTTTCTAGAAAAGGAGCTTTAATTTCTGAAGCTAATTATAAAAATAACCGAAAACATGGAGATGTTAAAGTATATAGCAAGCGTGGTAAATTAATATCTCATATAGTTTACAAAGAAGGTGTTAAGGTAAAAGACTTGATTAATAAGATTAATTTTAAATATAATTCTCCGACTAAGAAAAAATAATTAATTTGTATAGTAAATATCATTACAATTAATGTCGTTTTCTATACATTTTAAAAAAAAACTTTGGTTGCTGTTTATTTTAATTGTTAACAGCTCTATTATAAATAGCCAAAAAGCTATTATTAACGGTACGGTTCGAGATGGTGAAGACTTAGAATTTTTAATTGGGGTCAACATCCAAAGTCAAGATCAGATAGGAACAATAACAGATTTTAATGGGAAATACTCTTTAGAATTACCCAGTGGTGAACACACCTTAACCTTTAAATATATTGGATATAAGACTGTTAAAAAAACTGTTTCTGTTACTAATAATCAACAGGTTATATTAGATGTAATTTTAGTAGTTGAAAATAATCAACTAGACGAAATGGTAATATCTGCTAATAAATATGAAGAAAAATTAGGAGAGGTTTCCGTTTCAATGGCTATTATTAAACCCGATTTAATTGAAAATAAAGCCACAAGAGATGCAGAATCTATAATTGAACAAGTGCCAGGAGTTCAAATTAATGAAAATCAGGTAAGTATCAGAGGCGGAAGTGGTTGGAGCTATGGTGCGGGAAGTAGAGTAATGGTAATGGTAGATGGAATGCCTATGTTAGCTGGAGATGCAAATGATATTAAATGGACTGGTATTCCTCTAGAAAACATATCGCAAATAGAGATTTTAAAAGGAGCTTCTTCAGTACTTTATGGTTCCTCGGCATTAAATGGTGTAATAAATATTAGAACACAATACCCAAAAGAAAGGCCCATTACTAAAATTAATATCTCCAATGGTTTTTATATGTCTGGATTTGGGACTAGAAAGGGAATATCTCTAATGGGTGGTGACTCAATTTTAGACCAAAGAAGTGACCAAACCTGGTGGGATCAGCCAAGAGGATATGTTCAAGGAAACTTTACCCATTTAAATAAACTTAATGAATACAATGAACTAGTAATTGGAGGCTCTTTTATGAAAGATCAAGGTTATCGTTTTGGATCTGACGATCAAAGAACTAGAATTAATGCAGGATGGAAGCATTTTTCAAAAAAATATAATGGTTTGTCCTATGGTTTAAATCTTAATAACAATTTCAATAAAAATACCCTGTTTTTCCTCTGGGCTGGTCAAGACAGTGTTCTTCATGCATTAGGTGGAACAAATCCACAAAGTACTACAATGAGTACCTCAAGTTCATCACGAATAATTGTTGACCCATATATTTCAATCCTTACTGAAAATGGAAAAGAGCACCATTTTAAAACTAGGTATTATAGAACAAATAATGTAAATAATACCAATCAAAACTCGCTTTCTGATTTTGTGTTTGGAGAATACCAATTTCAACAAAAATTTAAAGGCAATGCTACTTTAACAAGTGGTGCTAGTGGTTCTTACACCAATGTAGTTTCTGAACTTTACGGCAACCACCAATCTTCCAATCTTGCAGGATATGTGCAGACTAATAAAAAATGGGATAAAATGAGTATCACTGCAGGAATGCGAATAGAGCATTTTAAAATTGATGAGGCAGAATCTAATGGAAATTTATTTGGAAAAGATTTGAGTATACCATTTCAACCAGTTTTTCGAATTGGAGGAACCTATAACCCGCTCAAATATACATTTCTAAGAGCATCTTATGGTCAAGGTTATAGATTCCCTTCAATAGCCGAAAAGTACATCTCTACTTTTGTAGGAGGACTAAATGTCTTTCCAAATGTGAACATTCAACCTGAATTTGGGTGGAGTGGGGAAATAGGTATAAAACAAGGTTTTTCCATTAATAACTTTAAAGGGTATGTAGATTTGTCCGGTTTTATTACCCAATATACCGATATGATGGAATTTATGTTTGGATTTTATGACTTAGACGGATCGGACATAAGTACAGCTGAGCTTCAATCTATAGTAATTAATAATGGAATTGGAATATTGTCAAATTATTTAGGTGCGAGAAGTACCAACATTCAAAATGCAAATATTCCAGGTTTCGAAATTAGTATTGTAGGCCAAGGTAACTTTACAGAAAATATTTCATTTAGCACTCTAGCAGGATATACCTACATCCATCCTACTCCTATTGATGTAGACTCTTTATACCTTTTAACTTTTAGCAATCCAAATTTAGAAAATCCAAAAAATACAACTCTCAAGTATCGAAACAAACATATGGTTAAAATTGATTTTCAAATAGATTATAAAAAATTTGCAATTGGACTAAGTAGCAGATATACTAGTTTAATGGAAAATATCGATGATGTTTTTGTAACTCCTATTGCTGGAATTGAAATATTGCCAGGTTATGGAAGCTACAGAAATTCAAGGATGACAGGAGATTTGGTTTTTGATACACGTCTGGCCTACAGTATCAACCAAAAGTCTAAATTTTCATTGCTAATTAATAATTTATTAAATAGAGAGTATACCAATAGGCCAGGAAATGTGTTACCCCCCAGAACCATTGTATGGCAATACTCATTAAAGTTTTAATCAATTAACAAGTCAACAACTTCAAAAGATAAATCTGTCTCAAAACCCTTAAGGCTTAAATATTTTAAAATCTTTTGTTTTGAATAAAAATCGTTCTCGTTCCCAAGAGATTTATACTTTTTTAGAGCCTCTTGCTTTGCTATATTTTTATACTTTTCATTATCTATACTTTCAAGTGCTGGTGTAATATAATTATCTTCAATACCTTTTTGTATTAGATGGTGTCTGATTTTGGTCTTACCCCAGAAATATAAATTGAATCTGTCGTGGACAAAAGCATTTGCATAGCGTAGATGGTCTATGAAATCGTTCTTTTTGAGTTCGTTTATTAATTTGTTTTTCTCAACAATCTTGAGCTTAAATTTAGAGCAAATTATTAATGCTTCCTTTGCTGATAATTCTTTTTTCGAGCATTTATTAGACAAGAAAAGAAAGGCTTTTTTATACTCTTCACTTGGCATTACTTAGTCAAAATCCATGAGGTGATTTTATATCTTTTACGGATTGATTTCTGTAATTTTTTGGCATTGTTTTTATTTAAAAATTTGCCAATAGATATTCGAAATAATTTATTTTCTTTTTTTAATTTTCTTGCACTTATGCCTTTATTATTTAGTTTAATAATCATGTTTTTCGCATTTATCTCATTACTAAATGAGCCAATCACTACTTCATATGTTACATTACTAGATTGATTACTTACACTAACAGCAGGCTTGGGATTGTTTTTTTGTTTATTTTTTAAAATTATAGAACTACTTATTTCTAAGGTTTTGTCAATAGGTTGTATAGCATTTATTTCTTTTTTGGGATACTGGACCTTAACATCGTCAATAGCCACTAAATTTTCTTTTTTAAATGTAAATGGATTTAAATCTGAGTAATTAAATTCTCCATCTTGTTTTAGCAACTGGGTTTGAATAGGAATCCAAGCAGAATAAAAAATCACTAGAATCACACTTGCGGCTAAAGCCAAATTTTTAATTTGTGTTTTTAAATATTTAGAGGAATTTAAATCAATGACTTTTTCTGATTTATTAGACATTTTAAATTCATCAATATTTAAGGGCATTAGTCCATAAGAAGAGGAAAGTAAATTATTGGACTTTTGCTTGAAATTTAATACTCCTTCATTATTATATAGAATTCCTATTCCTTGAAAGTCGTGTTGATTTTGGGTCTTTAAGTTTTTATTTATTTTTTGAAGAATGTCTGAAATACTTTCAATAGCATTTTCATATGAAATATTATTTTTTTGTGCAAAGGCATTTACCAATAATCCATCGTTATTTACAAGATTTTTATTAAATAAAATTTGCTTGTGGGGAGGGGACAAAACGGATTTTTTTTCGTCAAAATTTGCTGGCGAATATTGTGCAACAAATCCACCAAGATTAGGGAATATTACACAATCGTGCAATTGTAGAAGTTCTTTTATAATCTGATTTATTTCCAACATTATAATTGATTCAAAATAACAAATATTGTCTTAAGATTCCAAATCTAGGATTGTAAAACTTCTTTACTTGGTCTTAAGGCCGTTAAATATTTTATTAGCCTTCGATTTTCCTAATAAATCTTCTAATTCATTTAATGAAATATTCCTAAGATTATTTACAGATTTGTATTTAGAAAGCAGCATAGTAATTGTTTTTTCTCCAACTCCTTCTATACTTGTTAGCTCAGTTTTAACTAACCCTTTCATGCGTCTATTTCTATGGTGTGTTATGCCAAATCTATGAGCTTCATTTCTCATATTTTGAATCACTTTTAGGGTAGGGGTTTTTTTATCTAAATAAAGTGGATATTGGTCACCAGGGAAATAAATTTCTTCTAATTTTTTTGCAATCCCTATAATGGCTATCTTTTTATTGAGTTTCAGCTTTTCTAAACTTTTCAGCGCACTGGACAACTGTCCTTTACCGCCATCTACTACAATTAACTGGGGCAAAGATTTTTCTTCTTTTATTAATCTTTGATATCTTCTAAATATTACTTCTTCCATAGACGCAAAATCGTCTGGTCCCTCAACTGTTTTAATATTAAAAAGTCTGTAGTCTTTTTTGCTTGGTTTGCCATTTTTAAAAACAACACATGCAGCAACTGGAAAATTTCCTTGGATATTAGAATTGTCAAAACATTCCATGTGAACAGGCCTTTGATTGAGCCTAAGGTCCTTTTTGAAAATTTCTAATAATTTAACAGTAGGCGTCTCAGGATTTTTAATAGATTCTGTTTTTAAGAATTCTATCTTTTTCGCTAATGCATTTTTCTTAGACAATAAAAGCAATGCTTTCTTATCTCCTCTTTGGGGGATATGAAAATTAATAGCTGTTTCTAATGCTATTAAATAAGGCGACACAATTTCTTTCACATGGTCAAAAAAGTCATTTAAATTATCTGCAATTACATAGGAAATAATTTGATCTTCGCTCTCTTCCAACCTTTTCTTTACTATCGTTGTTTTTGATTTTGTAATTGCCCCATTCATTACTTTTAAAGTGTTAACAAAAGCATAGTTATCATGGCTTACAATATTAATAACACCAAGAGAAGAAATATTAGAATCAACTACAACAGACTTAGCCTGAAATTTCTCAATGTTTTTAATCTTTACTTTTAGTTTTTCAGCTTCTTCATATTGATATACTTTGGCATGGCCTTTCATCTCTTCTTTTAAAGCCTTTAAAGCTTTATAGGTGTTTCCATACAAAACTTGCTTCATATTATTTAAGCGTTCTTGATAAACCTCAACATCTACTTCCCCCTGGCAACACCCTTTACAATTACCAATATAAAAGTCTACTGATGTTTTGAAGACTTCATCTTCTATTTTTTGGGGACTTAAGTGGTGGTCGCAAGTGCGTATTTCAAAACTATCTTTCACCAATTCTAAAACAGCCTTAACAACTTTCACAGAGGGATATGGCCCAAAGTATAAAGAGCCATCTTTAATTTTTTTTCTCGTATAAAAAACCCTAGGGAAAAATTCATTTTTAATACAGATCCAAGGATAAGTTTTATCGTCTTTAAGTTGAATATTATATCGAGGTTGGTATTTTTTAATTAACGAATTTTCCAGTAGCAATGCATCTATCTCAGAATTAAGTTGAATGGTTTTTAAAGATTCTACTTTTTGTACCATTACTTGAGTTTTTCTATTTTCAAATTTTATTTTATTAAAATAAGAGCTTACTCTGTTTTTTAGTTTTTTTGCTTTACCAACATATAGTAAAGATTCTGAGTTATCGTAAAACTGATATACCCCAGGAACATTTTCCAAGAGCGAAATCTGTTGTTTTAAACTTTTAGAAATCTCCTTCGACATATAATTCAAAAATAAACAATCTTTATTTTTTTCTGTTAATTGAATAGTGAATTAGTCCAATAAAAGATTCTTTGGCGGGGGAATTGGGTAATTGATCCAACTCTCTTAAAGCAAGATTTTTATACTCATGCATTTTATTTTCCGCATATTGAATTCCACCATTTTCAATAACAATGGATATAATTTTATTGACTTTTACTGGATCTTGTTTGTCTCTTTTAATAGTATTAATAATCATTCTTTTACTATTCTTATCCACCTTTTGAAGTACATGAATAAGAGGGAGAGTTAGCTTTCTTTCCTTAATATCTATTCCTGTAGGTTTTCCTATATCTTTTGAAAATCCATAATCAAAAATATCGTCTTTTATTTGGAAGGCCATTCCCACATAAACTCCTACTTTCTCCATAGTTGCAATAATATCTTGATTATCTGTAACAGAACAAGCTCCTGTTCCACAACATGCAGAAACTAATGAAGCTGTTTTCTGTTCAATTATCTTATAATAAACATCTTCTGTGATGTCCATTTTTCTTGACTTTTCCATTTGAAGTAGCTCCCCTTCAGACATTGACTTGACGGCTTTAGTAACTATGTTCAGTAAATCTATTCTATTTTCTGAGGTGGTCAAAAGAAGCCCTTGCGATAGTAAAAAATCACCAACTAATACAGCAATTTTATTTTTCCAGAGTGCATTTATGGATAAAAATCCTCTTCTTTCAAATGCATCGTCTACCACGTCATCATGAACTAGTGTAGCTGTATGGAGTAATTCAATTAAAGATGCTGCTGTATATGTTCCTTCTTGGACAGGGCCAAACATTTTTGCTGTAAGAAAGACAAATAATGGTCTTAACTGCTTCCCCTTTCTTTTAATAATGTAATGGGTTATTTTATCTAAAAGGGCAACATCACTCTTCATGGCAGATTTGAATTTTTTTTCAAATAGTGCCATCTCTTCTTTAACAGGCCTTTTAATATCTTCTACGGTCATTTCCAATTGCAAACAAATATCCAAAAATTAACATTGCAATTAGTTTTTGAATAAACTTATTTACAAAGCGTAATATTAAAACCTAGTTTTTAAAGTTATAGTAGCTTTATACTTAATGATTTGGCCATCATTGGAAAAGCATTCAAAATATACCAAATAAATTCCAACAGATGCTTTTTGTCCATATTCGTTAATACCGTCCCAAGAAAATTCTCCTGAGGCACTTAAAAGCTCATTATTTAAAACCTGTTTGATTAATCTTCCTTGATTATCGTAGATTACTGCATTTCCAACCATCCCAATTGTTGGTAAATTATAGGAAAAAACTGCAATATCTTGGTAACCATCATTATCGGGTGAAAAAACCTCATTTAATGCACTGAAATCCGAGTTAGACATACTTGGAATGTATTGAGAATTAGCAACTCCTGGAGTTCCCCAACCAACATTTTCAGCTGCACTATGCCAAGTTAAGTTTGAATTTGAATTATTGCTGTTTATTAAAATTCTTTCTAAAGAAACACCTTCTGGATCTTTAATTAACTCAAAGTGCATATCGTCAGTATAACTAAATTTATTTAGAACTATTGAATCTGGACTTAAGATATAAATAGTAGCAGAATCATTTGGATAGCTTGGTATATCCATCTGAATAAATGCTTGGGGATTATTGGTTGGGTAATCATTTATTATCTGCGATGAATCTTCAGAAAATAATGCAAAATTTCCAGGACATAGAATAAAATGTTGGTCTATTTGCTTTAAGTTAGATATCCCATTGTCAAAGTCAGCTATGAAATATTTATAAATATCGAAAGACTTATTGCTATTATTGACAATTTCCACATAATCAGAACCCCCAGAAAACGGGTCAAATAATACTTCATTTATTAAAACTTCTCCAACTTGAGCAGTATCAGGAACCAGTATTTGTAAAGTATCAAACATTATATTCCCAGATAAATCTTCAATATTTGATATTGAAAGCTCTAAGGTTTCGTTTCCTATAAAAGAGTCTTGAAAAATTAAATCATATCCAGACAATGTAGTATTAATTGAAGTCGGATTTGGAAAATTACTACTGATTAAATTATAATTATTTACATCTAAGACAGTTTGGTTCAATGGTTCAGAGAATTGTAGCTCTATAGCATTTTTTCCAGTGACAATTGCCGCTTCAACATATGGTGAGAGACTATCTACTATTACATTCCCAGAAATATTAATATCGTCAAAAAAGAAATTATCATTATTTGAAGAAGTATGCTTACACCAAAGGCCAGAAAAAGTGGAGAAAGTATGGTTGTTATCGCTAACTCCTAATTCATAAATAAAATTATTTCCCCCTGTAGAATCGCTAAGAACTTCCCAATTCCCATTGATGTCTCTATTTACCCTAACTCTAAATTCTGGATTAACACCAAAAGAAGTGTGAATACTTGAGCCCAACAATGTTGTACTTAGTCCATCTTGTCTATAAAGTTTTAATTTATCCAACGACCCATTTTCACCAACTCGAATAAAATAACCTTCTAAATAGCCTTTTAAATTATTGTTATTGGAAGTCAAATAGTACCTAACATTGTTATTATTGGAGGGAGAGAAATCGAGTTTAATATAAAATTCCCAAGAAATATCGGTATTAAAATTAAGAGTACCTGTTTCAACACATAAGTAAGAAGTATCGGAATTAGAAGGGGCATTAAGTTGAAGCTTAAAATCCGAATTAACTATAAATTCTAAAGTATCTCCAGTCCACCTTGGATTGTTATTGAAATCTCCATCTGAAAAATTTTCTGTTAATTGAGAAAAAAAAGTTCCAAAGTAAATACAAAAAACAATTAAACCCCCAATCCTTTTCATGATGCAATTTTTGTAGAAATAAATATACTACTTTTGGACAAAGTCATAATATGAAATTAGCTATTGTAGGATGTACTGGTCTTGTTGGAAATGAGGTTTTAAATGTTTTAATAGAATTATCCGTTCCAATTACGGAGCTAATTTTGGTAGCTTCTAAAAAAAATATTGGGAAAAAAGTAACATTCAAAACTAAAAAAATTAAAGTTGTAGGTATCCAAGAAGCAATAGATAAAGTTCCGGAAATAGCAATCTTTTGTGCAGGTAGTGAAGTTTCCAAAAAATGGGCTCAAAAATTTGTTGACTCAGGAACAAGCGTAATAGATAATTCCTCATTTTTTAGAATGGAGGAAAATATTCCACTAATAGTTCCAGAAGTAAATGGAAATGTTTTAAAAAAGTCCAATAAAATAATTGCCAATCCCAATTGTTCTACTATTCAAATGGTGGTAGCATTAAATGATATTTACAAGAAATTTGGGTTAAAAAGATTGGTTATCTCCACCTACCAGTCTGTAAGCGGAACGGGGCAAGCTGCTGTAAAACAAATGATGGATGAAAGACAAGGACTACAACCAGAAAGAGTATACCCTTATCGAATAGATCAAAATTGTTTTCCCCATGGTGGAGATTTTCTAGAAAATGGTTACACCACAGAAGAGTTGAAGCTCATAAATGAAACTTGTAAAATATTTAATGATTATAGTATTAAAATAACTGCAACTGTGGTTAGAATCCCAGTTGTTGGAGGACATAGTGAATCTATAAATGTTGAAACCCATAAACCATTCCAAATAGAAGAGATTAAAAAGACTTTATCTGACACCGCTGGTGTTAAAGTTCAGGACAATCCTTCAAAATTTGATTATCCAATGCCAATAACAGCTCATAAAAAAAATGATGTTTTTGTTGGAAGAATTAGAAAAGATGAAACTGTTGAAAATGGTTTAAATATTTGGATTGTTGCAGATAATTTAAGAAAAGGTGCCGCTACAAATGCTGTTCAAATAGCGGATTATATTTTTAAGAAAAATCTTTTGTAAGGTTTAAATGTCTAAAAAAATAACCGAAGAAAAATCAAGTTATCTTGGCATAGACCCTATTCCAAGACTTCTACTAAAGCAAGCTCTTCCTGCTGCAATAGGCTTTATGGTGATGTCTGTAAATATGGTGGTAGATACTTTCTTTGTAGGTCAATATATTGGAGAATTAGCTATAGGTGCTATCTCTGTAATTTTCCCAATTTCATTTCTTTTTTCTTCCATTGGTATGTCTATTGGAATTGGTGGTGGGAGCATTGTTTCTCGTGCTTTAGGTGAAGGCAAAAAAGAAAAGGCCTTGTTATCTTTTAATAATCAAATTACTTTAACGATTCTCCTAGCAATAGTTGCCTTAATTGTAGGCCTTTTTTTTAAAAATCCAATACTAAATGCGTTTGGAGCCAAGGGAGGAATTATGCCTCTAGCTATTACCTACTTTAATATTGTCCTTCTAGGTATTCCTTTTTTAGCACTGTCTATGATGGCCAATAATAATCTAAGAGCTGAAGGCAAAGCCAAGGTTGCAATGGTAGCTCTATTGATTCCTTCCGTTTTAAATATTTTTCTAGATTACTTATTCATTGATATAATGAATTGGGGTATGCAGGGAGCAGGATGGGCAACAAGTATTTCATACATAGGGTGTGCTTTATTTATAGCTTATTTTTATATTTCTGGTAAAGGAGAGTTAAAAGTCATACCTCAACTATTTAAGATTGATAAAAAAATTATTTCTGAAATTTTCAGCATTGGCTCAGTAAATCTCGTTCGTCAAGGAACTATTAGCCTTCTTGCAATAGTACTTAATAACACCCTATTTTATTATGGAAATCTTGAAGGTGGAATGGGTGGAGAAATTGCTATTTCTGTTTATGGGCTTGCAACAAGAATGACTATGTTTGCATTGTTCCCTTTAATTGGGATTGCGCAAGGATTTATGCCTATTGCAGGATATAATTTTGGAGCTAAGAAATATGAAAGAGTAAGCAAAGTAATCAATACTGCCTTAACTAGCGGAGTGATTATTGCCACGTTTATTGGAGGCTTACTAATTTTTGGAGCAGATTTAATTCCCCATATTTTCACAAAAGATCAAAAACTTATAAAATATGCACCAAATGCTATATTTTGGATTTTTTCTTCTACGCCAATTATTGTTTTTCATTTAATTCCACCTTCTTTTTATCAAGCTGTAGGAAAAGCAAAACCTGCTCTTTTTCTTACTTTAATTAGACAAGGAGTTTTTCTTATTCCTTTAGTTCTAATATTACCTAGATATTTTGGTATTGAAGGAGTTTGGTATTCTTTCCCTATTTCAGATATATTATCTGCGATAATATGTTATTCTTTTTTGAAAGTAAGTACTAAAAAACTAATTAGCTAACTCATTCTTATTTGCAAGTTGTCCGCAAGCGGCATCAATATCTTTGCCCCTACTTCTTCTGATGTTAACTATAACCTTTTTAGATTCTAGATAATCTGCAAAAGCATCTACTTTTACAGGGTCAGCTTGTTGGTATTTACCATCGTCAATGGAATTGTACTCAATGATATTTACTTTACTAGGAAATGATTTTACAAATTGGACTAATTCTTCAGCATCTATAATTTCGTCATTAAAATCTTTAAAAATAATATATTCTAGAGTTGGTCTAATCCCAGTTTTTTCAGAAAAATATATCATAGCTTCTTTTAATGCTCCTAGAGAGTTAGATTCATTTATAGGCATTATTTTATTTCTTTTTTCATCATTAGCTGCATGAAGAGAAAGAGCTAAATTAAATTTTACACCATCATCTGCTAATCTTATTATTTTTTTGTGAATTCCAGCAGTACTAATTGTTATTCTTTTTGGTGACATTCCTAACCCATTTTCAGATGTTATTCTATCTACTGATTTAAGAACATTACTATAATTCAGTAATGGCTCTCCCATTCCCATATAGACAATATTAGAAATTGGAAGGTTGTATTCTTGTTTTGATTGATCATTGATCATCACTACTTGATCGTATATCTCATCTGCATTTAAATTTCTAATTCTTTTAAGTCTGCCTGTTGCACAAAAAGCACAATCTAAACTACATCCTACTTGTACGGAAACACAAGCAGTCATTCTTTTTTTGGTTGGAATTAGTACACCTTCTATAACAGAATCATCAGCTAATAAAAATGCATTTTTAATGGTTCTGTCTTTACTAACTTGTGCTTCACTTAAAACCAAAGCATTAATTATGAAATTATCCTCAACTAATTTTCTAAATGACTTAGATAAATTAGTCATTTGATCGAAGTTAATGGCTCTTTTTTTCCAAAGCCAATCATAAATCTGTTGGGCTCTGTAGGGTTTTTCTCCTAACTTTACAATTTCATCTGTCAGATTTTCTAAGGAGAGTTGTCTTATGTCAATTTTTTTTTTCATCAAAAAAAACCTCTTTAAAGAGGTTTTTAAATTAAAGAATTAACATAGCGTCTCCATAAGAATAAAATTTATACTTTTCTTTAATCGCTTCCTTGTAAGCTTTCATAACTAAATCATGACCACAATATGCAGAAATCATCATTAGTAATGTTGATTTAGGGGTATGAAAATTAGTAATCATGGCATCTGGAATTTTGCATTGGTATGGCGGGAAGACAAATTTATTGGTCCATCCAGCAAAAGGTTTTAATTCTTTGGTTACAGTGACCGATGACTCCAAAGCCCTAGTGACTGTAGTTCCAATAGAACAAACTTTCCTTTTATTTCTTTTTGCATTATTTACAAGTCTTACAGTTTCTTCGCCAATATATAATTCCTCAGAATCCATTTTATGTTTGGTTAAATCCTCAACTTCTACAGGTCTAAAAGTACCTAGCCCTACATGGAGGGTAATTGGTGTGAAATCAATTCCTTTAATTTCTAGTCTTTTCATTAATTGTTTACTAAAGTGCAATCCAGCAGTTGGAGCAGCAACAGCACCTTCGTTTTTGGCAAAAATTGTTTGGTATCTATCTTTATCTTCAGGAATTGGATCTCTTTTGATGTACTTTGGAAGAGGAGTTTGACCTAACTTTGTGATAGTAGCTTTAAATTCTTCATAAGAACCATCGAATAAAAATCTGAGAGTTCTTCCTCTTGAAGTAGTATTGTCTATAACTTCTGCCACTAAATCATCTTCTTCTCCAAAATATAGTTTGTTACCAATTCTTATTTTTCTTGCAGGATCAACTAAAACATCCCAAAGTAAACTTTCTCTGTTTAGTTCTCTTAGTAAAAAAACTTCAATTTTAGCACCTGTTTTTTCTTTGTTACCATACATTCTTGCAGGAAACACCTTGGTATCATTCATTACCATTACATCTCCATCTTCGAAATAGTCAATAACATCTTTAAACTGTCTATGTTCTATTTTCCCAGAATCTCGGTGGACAACCATTAATCTAGATTCATCTCTTTGATCTGCTGGATACTCAGCGATTAAATTTTCTGGTAATTCAAATTCAAATTGTGATAACTTCATGCTTTGATTTATAAATGAGGCACGAAATTAATAAAAATTATGATGCCTTTATGATATCTATCCATTCGTCTAAAGATTTTGCCATTTCTAAGGAGAAATTTCCTGATTTTATCCGTCTTAAGGATATTAAATGCCCTCCACTATCCAAAAAAAGACCAATATCACGTGCTAAAGATCTAATATAAGTTCCTTTTGAGCAATGGCATTTAAAACTTAAAGTGTTTTTATCAACAACTTTTAGCTCTAGATTATGAATGGTAACTGAATTTGGTTTTAAAACTATTTCTTCATTATTTCTGGCATATTCATAAGCTCTTTTGCCTTTTATTCTCTTAGCTGAGAAAATAGGTGGACTTTGTAATATTTCACCACTAAAGTTTTTAGAGATTTCTTTTAGAATCTTATCATCTAAAGCTGGCAAAGGAAACTCTTTATCGATTTCTGTCTCTAAATCAAATGAAGGAGTGGTTGAACCTAATCTAATTTTTCCTATATATTCTTTAGATTCGTTTATAAATTGATCTATTATTTTTGTTTTTTTTCCAGTACAGACTACCACTACACCAGTTGCAAGAGGGTCTAAAGTTCCTGCGTGACCAACTTTTATTTTTTTTAAATTGTATTGCTTGCAAATTGCATATCTAATTTTTTTAACTACATCAAATGACGTCCAATTAAGAGGTTTATCAACCACTAAAACAGCACCTGACTCAAAAGGAATTTCCTTCATAGAAGTTTAAATAGGATTGTAATACTTGCCACTACGAAGCAGTAATAAGAAAAGTATTTTAATTTACTAGACTTTACGATACCTATCATCCATTTGCACGCAAATAGTCCTGTGAAAAAAGCAGCAAAAAAACCGAGGGTTAGCGGTCCTAAATCTATTGCTTCAGACAAAATATTTCCATTCATAAGGTCTTTTGCAACTTTACCGAAAATTAAAGGTACAACCATCAGAAATGAAAATTTTGCGGAAGATGTTTTATCTAATCCTAAAATAACAGATGTGGCAATTGTAGCTCCAGATCTTGAGATTCCAGGTAAAATTGCTACAGCCTGAGCAATTCCTATAAGGAAACTTTGTGAGGTACTAATAAAATTATTAGTTGGTTTTGCTCTATCTGCAAAAAATAGTAGAATCCCAGTAATTATAAGCATAAATCCAACTAAGATTAATTGACCATCAAAAAAAGATTCAATAATATCATTAAAAAAAATGCCAACCACAGCAGCAGGGATCATAGAAACAATAATATTAACTGAGAACCTTTTTTCTTCAGATGATTTTTTAGAAAAAATACCATTTATTATTTGAAGTATTTCTTTTCGGAAGATGAACATGGTGCTAAGTGCTGTAGCAAAATGCAATACAACAGTCATAATTAGACTCTCTTTGGGGTCAAAATCAGTAGAAAATATTCCTTTAATAATTTCTAAATGGCCACTACTACTAACAGGCAAAAACTCTGTTAGCCCCTGAACAATTCCTAAAACTAAAGCTATTAAATAATCCAAAAAAAATCTATTGCTTTTTCATTATTCCATAGAGAACTAAGCCATAGCCTGACATGACCAAAAATGGAGCAAGAGTAATTCTTCTAAATGAAAAGAGTTCATCTTCATTAAAAACATTTGGGTCTTCTGAACCACCACCAGACATTAAAACAAATCCCATAAGAACAACTACACAACCAATAATTATGAATATATAATTTTTTCTACCTAATACCATTTTAGTTTTTTCTTCCATATTAATATAGTTTTTCTGATTTAACCCAAATAAATTTATTGAGTGCAAAGTATGTGGATACAACACTTATTAAAATTCCTGTAATGAGAATTCCAATAGCAATTACTGAGAATTCTAATATTTCATTATTCAAAAGAAATTTGTCTGTACTTAGTTCAGAAATAATATTTGGGTTTATAATAGTAAATGAATACCATAAAGACAACAAAAATAAAACTGCCAAAATTGCAGAAATTAATCCTTGGTAAAATGCTTTTAAAATAAAAGGTCTTCTTATAAAAAATGATTTTGCGCCAACCAATTGCATGGTTCTAATCATAAATCTTTTTGAAAAAACAGCTAGTCTAATGGTGTTGTAAATAAGTAAAATTGCAATTATTAATAGAACACCAGCTATAAATAGCATAATTAGTTCGAAATTTTTAAATACCGTTCCTATTTCTAAAAATTGAGACTCATTATAAGCAACTTCTGAAATTATATGTTCATTTCCCTTGGTTATTTGGGCTGCAAAATTCGCAGCACTATCTGGATTGACATAACTAGAACTAAGATTTACGTGTATGGAGGAAGGCAAAGGATTAACTCCATCTAGTATTTCAAAAGCATCTTTTCCTACGTGCTTAAGCATTAATTTTTGGGCATCTTCCTTAGATACATAGAGTGCTTTTTTAACAATGCCATCCATAGATTTTAGTTTTTTTTCCATCATTCTAACTATAGATTCATCAACTGTCTCATGGAAAAGAATATCCATACTCAATTGTTCTTTAATTTCGGCTGACTTTTTATTAGCTGTCCACATGAAGTAAACAAAAACACCAAATAAAGTTAAAAGCAAAGTCATTCCAAATATTGTAGAAAGCTCTGCTAAGGAATTTGATTTGTGTCTTTTAGGATTCACTTTTGCTAATTTATAAAGAAATTGAAGACCGTATTTAATATTCCAAAATATAACTTAAAATATTTTTAACAAAGACCCATGTGGGGTTTTATTCCGTATTAATTTCTCTACTCAAATCATACTCATTAAATTTTTATGGATTGTAAAATGTAATATTTATTTTAAATTCAATTATTAATACCTTTACATTCAATTATAACCATTAAAAAAATATGAAAAAGTATGCTTTTATAACACTGTTTTTTTACTCTTTTATTTATCAAATACAATATAGTCAATGTACAAGTTCAATAAATGCAATTCAATTCAGTGATGATACACTTTGTGGAATTGGCTATGTTGATATTACTATTGACGGAGGAAGTTTAGGAAACAGTACAAGCTGGCAATTATTTACTGGCAACTGCGGAGGAACATTAATTGCAACATCTTCTAATAATAACTTCACAAACATTCCTGTTAATACAACAACCACTTTTTATTGTAAAGCCGACTCCTGCGACATCTCAAGCTGTGTGTCTGGAGAAGTCTTTGTTGTAGAAACTCCTTCTTTGGACTCTATTATTATTGATTCGATTTTTAACAACTCTAATTCCACGTGGAGTATTTTAGATACCGTTTGTCCTCAAACCGAAGTTAAATTATTCGCGGATTATAACTTTGCGTTACCAACAAATCATTCCATTGTTTGGCATAAAAATTATTGTGGATCTCCAATAATTGGCACAGGTGATTCAATATCTGTTTATCCAGATTCATCAACTACTTATTATGCTAAAATAGTTGGCCCTTGTGGCTCATCTCTTTGTAAACAAGTTACTATAGTTACAAAAGACGGTTCAATAGCACCAACTGGGATTCAAACCAGCAACAATAATTTTTGTACTGGTGGATCAGCAACGCTTAGTGTTGTTGGAGGACAACTAGGAACTGGGGCGAACTGGAGCTGGTATGAAAGCGCTTGTAGTTCTAATTTTCTTGGAACAGGGTCTTCAATTTCTGTAACTCCTGCAGCTACAACTATGTATTATGTTAGAGCCAACGGAGGAGATTGTGGGGCTACTTCATGTCAAGAAATATTAATTAACACATATGATTTAAATGTTTACCATTCAAATGTTGATTCAACCTGTGAGTCCAATGCTTTTGTTCTACAAGGCGGTTTTCCTCAAGGGGGAACTTATACTGGTGTTGGAGTTTCGGGTAGCATATTTGACCCAAATATTTCTGGAATAGGGTCACATACTGTAACATATAGTTATACAGATAGTAACAATTGTACGAGTTCTACCCAGTTTCCTGTAGTAGTTCTCGAAGCAAATATTGATCCTGTTTCAATAAGTGCAAGTCTTTATGAAATATGTAATGGTAATTCCACTACAATTAGTATTGACAACTCCAATCAGTTAATTAATGGTAGCCAATGGGTTTGGTATAAAGGCTCTTGTGGGACTGGAACTTTAATTGGCTCCACAACAACCAATAATCAGATTACGGTATCTCCTTCAACCACTTCAAATTACTATGTAAGATCGGAAGGGGGATTATGTCCAGCAAGTAATTGTATTGGATTAACTATTGATGTTTATACATTAGAAACACATTTAAGCGAGTTTGATAAAATTTGTGGGGAAGATCATCCAATATTTGAGCTTGAAGGTGGCAATCCATCTGGTGGAACATTCTCTGGTAACGGAGTAAATAATGGATTTTTTGACCCTAAAATTGCAGGAGTTGGAAACCATAATATTACTTATACATACACTTTAGGTCCATGTGTTGCTACAGATGTTGAGACTATACAAATTGAAAATAGTCCAATTAAACTGGATTACTCTATTGAACAAGAAACATGTGCTGAAGGAGGGATTATGATTCATATACATTCTCAAAACGGGATGGGATATTATGGGTATGATTGGTCTGATGGAAGCTATGAAAACCCTCTTACATATGCCAATAATGAAATTTACAATGTATTGGTGTCAGATGCTAATAATTGCTACAAACTCTTAGATAGCATAACCTTTGACAACACATTAGAATGTATTGAAATGCCAAATACTTTTAGTCCAAATGATGATGGAATTAATGATTACTGGAGTCTTAACTTCCCAAATTATGAGGAAGCAAGTCTGGTTATCTTCAATAAATGGGGCAATCAAATATGGGAATTTAATGGAGGAAATAATATGAGCTGGGATGGCAAGACTACTGATGGATTAGATATTCCTTCGGGGACTTATTATTACACCATTGAACTTACAGACGCCTTAGGTCAGACAACCAATCAGACTGGACCAATAACTATAATAAGATAAAATCATGAAAAGAATTTTTATTACCTCAATATGTCTTTTAGTAGTATTGACTTATAAAAGTCAACAAAACAGCATGACAAGTCAATATCTTTTTAACGACTTTGCTATAAACCCTGCAGTTGCTGGCACAAAGTCCTATTCTCCTCTATCTATAAGTTTTAGGAGGCAATGGGTTGGTATTGACGAAGCCCCTGTAACCCAGAATTTAATGTACCATACATTTCTTGGAGATAATACAGGAATAGGAGCACATGTTTTTAATGACGCCTCAGGACCTTCTAGAAGAACTGGAATCAATTCGGCTTTTTCATACAATATAAAAACTAGTAAAAGAACAAAATTATCATTTGGTATATCGGGATCGTTAACACAATTTTCCATAAATAGGGATCGTCTTATAACAGATGTGCCAGGAGATGTAGCTGTTGGTAATTTAACTAACCAATTGATTGGTGATTGCAACTTTGGATTGTATTGGTCTGGAGATAGACATTTTGTTGGGTTTTCTGGCTACAATTTATTTGAAAATAAAACGGATTTATTGGCTTTAACCACTCCAGTCCTAAATACTCTCGAAAGAGTGTTTTATATTCATGGAGGATACAACTTTAAGGTTGGAGCAATATTCGAATTACAACCTTCGGTGATTATAAGGACTATGAATAAAAATCTAGTTCAGATGGATGGTAATTTAAAATTAACGGTTAAAAATGCATATTCATTAGGTTTGTCTTATAGAAATAAAGATGCTGTTGCATTAATTGGAGGAGTTAATATTGGAACAGCAACTATAGGTTACTCTTATGATATAGGTATTTCAAAAATTAATACCTACAATTCTGGTACTCATGAAGTTTTCTTAAGCTATAAACTTAAAAAAGACAACCAATCTAAAACTCCTTGGAAAAATAGAAACAGAGTCTACTCTAGTTTTAGCACCGAAAATTGATCTCAATAAAAATGAGAAAAATCATACTTTTCATAGTAGCTATTTTTTGTCTTAGCAGAATAAATAGTCAAGTAAAATTGGCAGATATTCTATATGACAATTTTGAATACAAAACGGCGGCATCAATATATAGTGATGAAAATGATTTAACATTAAGTCAATTAGAAAAACATGCTTTTTGTTATTTCTATACTAATGATTTTCAAAAGTCTATTCCTATTTTTAAAAAAATATTAGACCAAAATCCTAATGATTTCTCTATAAAATACCATTATGGGATTGCATTAAAGAGTACTGGGAGATTCAAAGCTGCCCAAAAAATATTCAATGAATTATTCACAATAGATAGCACAAAGAAACGACTTCAATTTCAAATTGAATCCATAGATTCTCTAATAAAATGGGATACTATTAAGATTTTTAAAAAACTAGTAGCATTTGAAAAATTAAATTCTGCATCTTCTGAATTTTCCCCATCTTTTTATGACGATGGTATTTATTATATCGTAGAGAGAGGGAAGAACAATGCAATAGCTAATAATATAAATTTAATATCTAATAATGACTCTTTAACTTTGAAGGAGAAAAAAGAATTTACTGAAAAACTAAATAAAATTCTCTCTTATGGAAGTACTATTTCTCCAAGAACATATGTAAAAAAGGTGGATTTAAAAATCCCTTTGCTTTTTAAATCGCTAGATAATTCTATTCCAGATTCTGCTATTATTAAAAATGAACAAATTATTTCTCACAATAGTTTTAACGTTACCAGTTTTAATACCAATAGTTCAAATAAAAAAATATTATATACTAGGCACCCTTATTTAACAAATTCAAATTCTGATGCATCTCTTAACCCATTAATTTATCAAGGAAAATTAAACGCTGAAAAGAAAAAGCTTTATTTAAGACGACGTATCCCAGTTAGCTTTTTATCTAGCTCTGCAGGATCAGGAGAAGTGTGCATGAGCTCAGACGGAAAGACTATTTATTTCGTTTCTGACAAGAAAAATGGGTATGGGCAGACAGATATTTACGTTTCTCACCAAAAAAAATCTGGGAAATGGGGCAAAGCAATTAATCTTGGGCCGTTAGTGAACACACCATACAGAGAAGAGTCGCCAAGGATTTATGACGATAGTATACTTTATTTTTCATCTAACGGATTTCCTGGTTATGGAAAGGCAGATATTTTTAAGTGTAAAATTAGTAATGACAGTATTTATAATGTTGAACATTTGCCTTACCCAGTAAATTCTGCTGGAGATGATATTCATTTTGTACTACATCCATTTGATGAGAGTATAGCAATATTAAATTCTAACCGAGCAGGAGGAAAAGGAGACGAAGATATTTATTTAGCCCATATGACACCTATCCAACCCTATGTTAAAGGATACATTAGGTTAAGTAGTGATAGTAGTTTACAAAAAAATACAACTGTAAGACTTCTAAATCATAATAATGAGGAATTAAAACAGTTTCATACAAACGTTTCTGGAAAATATAGATTTGAACTTAAAAAAAATAAAATTTATAAAGTAGTAGCTACCAAAAAAAATCTTTACGGAGATACTATAGTAGTTTCAGATAAAACCCTGTTTAGAAATGAGAGAAAAGATATTATTTTTCAGGACGATAAAACTATTCAGGGCTATACCGTTTCCAGAGCTACTGGCGAAATAATCCCCAATGTAGAGATTGATATTAATAATGGTATAAGATCTAAAAAACTAACTATTTTTTCAGACGAAGAGGGTTATTATCAATTTGCATTTAACAATGATTCATTGTTGTTGTTAAAAGGGTTTAACGATAGTTTATTTGGACTTAAAGAATTCTTTATAGACTCTAATTATTTGTTCAAAAAACAACATAATCTAGAATTAGATCTGGCTTTCCAGAAATTTAAAGGAATAGTATTGGATGAAAAAACAAATTCTATCCAGGCTGATGCAAAAGTTTATTTAATAAATATGGATGGGATTAAAATCGATTCTTCATTTACTGACTCCACAGGTCATTTTTATTTTAAATTGAAAATGGCCCAAGATTATGAAATCCATGCTTACAAAGGAGAATCTGATGGAATTGCAAATATCCATACTAGTATTTTATACAAAAATGAAGAAGATATAAAAGTATATATAACCGATGACTATGTACCTACCATAGGTAAAATTGTTGATGCCGAGGATGGAGAGCCTCTTAATTTTGTGAAAATCACAATTGTGGACTCTACAACCAATGCCAAAGACCTAAGTTATACCAATGATTTAGGGAATTTTGAATTGCATATTCATGAAAATAATATTTACTATTTAACTATCGAAAGAAGAAATTATTTTACTAAAACTTTAATTCTAAATATAGGAGATTCACTTCCAAAAGTTATTGATTTAAACAAAAAGTATAATTTAAAATTAACTAAATCTGGATTTGTAATTGAGCCTATATTTTTTGATTTTACAAGTCATAAGCTAACTAAAAACTCCAAGTTACAATTAGATTCATTAGCTGCATATTTAAATGAACATAAAGACAAGACTATTTCAATATTTGGCTATACTGACTGTCTTGGTTCTAAGGAATACCTTGAAAAAAAATTCAATGTTGTTCTTGGAAAAAACAGAGCTATCTCTACTAGAAGGTATCTAGAGTATAAAGGAATTGCTAGGTCAAGAGTAAATGTTATAGGTAGAGGAGCTGTTAATTTTGTAAACTCATGTTACAAGCCAGAGTTTTGTACAGATGCTGAGCATAGAGAAAACAGAAGGTGTGAGTTCCAGTTAAATGATCCGTGATTGCTCAATTGAAAAAAAAGATTAAAATGTATTTTCCATTCTAAGGATATACATTACTTTCGCTTTTCAAATTCTTCTAGTTACTATGTCAAAAAGAAAAGTTCGTGTAAGGTTTGCTCCAAGTCCAACTGGTCCATTGCATATGGGTGGTATAAGAACCGCTTTGTATAATTATTTGTTTGCAAAAAAGAACCATGGAGATTTTATTTTAAGAATTGAAGATACCGATCAAAACAGGTATGTAGAGGGAGCAGAAAAGTATATTGTAAATGCCTTAAATTGGTGCAACCTTAAAGTAGACGAGGGTCCTGATTCAAATGGATCTAAGGGGCCATATAGACAATCTGAAAGAAAACCTATTTATAAAAAATTTGTAGATCAGCTTATTGAATCGGGAAATGCATATTATGCTTTTGACACTAGTGAAGAATTAGAACAAATGAGAGAATTGGCTAAGAAAGCCAAAATGCCTAATTGGCAATACAATTCTATAACTAGAAATTCTATGAAAAACTCTTTGACTCTGTCAAAAGAAGAAGTTGAAAACAAATTTTCTAAAAATGAACCTTGTACTGTCAGAATAAAAATGCCAAGAAACGAGGACATAAGGTTTTATGACGAGATTAGAGGATGGGTTGTGGTAAATACCAATAATATGGACGATAAAGTAATTTTTAAAGCCGATGGAATGCCTACTTACCATTTAGCCAACGTGGTAGATGATTATTTGATGGATATTTCTCATGTTATCAGGGGTGAAGAATGGCTTCCTTCAGCTCCGTTACATGTATTGCTATATAGATATTTAGGCTGGGAAAGTGTTATGCCAAAATTTGCTCATTTGCCACTAATATTAAAACCTGATGGTAATGGTAAATTAAGTAAAAGAGATGGGGATAGGCTTGGATTTCCAGTTTTTCCATTGGAATGGACAGATCCACAATCCAAAGAAATTTCTTCTGGGTATAAAGAGAAAGGATATTTTTCTGAATCATTTGTGAATATGTTGGCATTTTTAGGTTGGAATCCAGGTAATTCTAAAGAGCTTTTCACAATGGATGAATTAATTAAAGAGTTTTCTTTAGAAAGAGTTGGGAAAAGTGGTGCAAAATTTGATCCTGAAAAAGCCAAATGGTTTAATCAACAGCATCTAAGAAACAAGTCTAATTTGGAACTTTCTTCTTTGATGTTGGAAAATTGCAATTATGACGTTAGCAATGAATACCTTGAAAAAGTTGCTGAGCTAATGAAAGAAAGAGCAACTTTTCACCACGAACTACTTTCAGAAGATTACTTTTTTAAGTCATTTAAAGATTATGATCAAAAAACATTTAGAAAAAAATGGAAAAGCAATTCTATTTCTCTAGTTAATGAATTCTTTTCAGAGCTAAACTCTATTGAATCTTTCAATGCCGATACTATTGAAAATACTTTTAAGTCTTTCATTGAAAGAAAAGAAATTGGGATGGGGGCTTTACTCCCGTGTTTGAGACTTATTTTAACTGGAAAGGGAATGGGGCCATCCTTATTCTCTATAATGGAATTAATCGGTAAAAAGGAAGTTATGAATAGATTTAATGAAAAATCTATTTTCTTTGAAAATCTTTTTTTAGAAAAATCAGATATTTAATGAACTGTATTAAAGTACATGGCATAAGAACATTTTCCTATCACGGCTGTTTAGAAGAAGAAAAAATTATAGGAGGAAATTACATTGTGAATGTAGAAGTAGATTGTCATTTTGAAAATGCTGCTAAACACGACGATTTATCGAAAACTATTGACTATGTTGCAATAAAAGAAATTGTTGTAAAACAAATGAGTATTCGAAGTAAGTTAATCGAGTCTGTTGCCTATAAAATTGTTTATGATATAAAAGAAAAATTTTCCATGGCAAATAACTGTAGAGTAGAAATTAAAAAAATAAATCCACCAATTGACGGAGATATTGACTATGTATCTGTTCTAGTAGAAGAATAAATTGTTTATTTGATTGGAAATTGTACTTTTGTTTTTCTTTCAAAGGTCTCGTGGCCGAGTGGCTAGGCAGTGGTCTGCAAAACCATCTACATCGGTTCGAATCCGATCGAGACCTCTTCTTTTTATAATATATCTATTTAAACTATATTTATGAACTATCATCTAACTTATAATTCATAACTTATTATGAGAAATATTTTTTTTAGTATCGTTTTATTATTCTTTTGCTGCTCATTTATTCTAGAAAATAACCAAAGGTCTTTAAAAACAATAACTTTTAGCGAGCACATTGCACCAATTTTTTATAGCAATTGTACAGGATGTCACCATATTGGTGGAGTAGGCTCATTTTCACTGATTGATTTTCAAAGTGCCTATAATTATAGAAATGCTATTCAAGGATCTGTTTTATCTGGGTATATGCCTCCTTGGCCGCCAGATACTAACTATTCTAATTTTAGGCATGAGAGAATATTGTCTAATCAAGAAATTAATTTAATTAATACTTGGGTTGGTCTTGGGGCCCCCGAGGGAAATCCTAATCTAACACCACCAGCTCCAAATTACAATACTAGCGGTCCTCAGCTAGGAACACCAGATCTCACTTTATCAGCACCTGCCTACTCTAGTAATGCCTTTCAAAATGATGACTATGTTTGCTTCACTATTCCAAGTAATTTATTAACAGATAAAAAAATTAGGGCAGTAGAAGTTGTTCCTGGAAACTTAGCTATTGTACATCACTGTTTGGTTTATATTGATCCTTCAGGGAATTCATCTTCAGGAGTTCAAAATAATTGTATGGGGCCTACTAATGGAAATTTGGTTGGAGAATTTGCTCCTGGTTCTTTGCCAATTACATATCCTGGTGATGATAATATGGCATTTGGGATGAATTTTCCTGCAAATAGCAATGTTATATTGGCAATGCATTACCCTGTCGGGTCGCTAGGAATGATAGACAGTACGAAAGTTCACTTTTATTTTTATCCGGATCAAGTAAATCAATTTAGAGAAATTGAAATTAATCCAATTATTCAAAATCTTAGTTTTTGTGTTCCTCCAAATCAAACAAAGACTGTAAATGACGATTATCAAATACCAAACTCTTTTCCAGCACTGTCTCTCTTTGGGGTATTTCCTCACATGCATTTAATTGGTAAATCTATTGAAACTTATGGTCTCAATTTAAATGGTGATACAACGAATTTCATTAAAATTCCTGACTGGGATTTTGAATGGCAAGGGGCTTATCATTTTAGAAAAATGTTAAAACTTGATCCTGGGAGCACTATAAAAGCTTCCGCATTTTACGACAATACATCTGCCAATTTACATAACCCTAATATCCCTCCTCAAACCATTTGTGGTGGCTTAAATACAACTGACGAAATGTTTGTGATATACTACCTATTTACAAACTACATGTCTGGTGACGAGAATCTAGACTTGGACTCTTTAAGTCAAAATGG
>JAYNHP010000012.1:0-12691 GCA_038108155.1 Flavobacteriales bacterium
GTATATATTTTATCCATATACCATGGATTTGTTCCTCCATATAATTCATTGTTTCAATTGTGAGGTAACCATCTTGTAAATTAGGATCATAAATCGGAACATCTGGATAATTTGGATTTCCATCAGCATCGTAAGTTGTTGCATAGCCAACATATCGGTAGGTCCCAGGTATTCCATTTGTGTTTTCAGCATCTCCAGATCCTGTTCCAGACATGGTAGCAGCCAAATCACCATTGTATTGTTTTAGAAGATTTTTATCATAATACAGACCACTTACGTCATCAATATAATCGGTAAAGGTATACCTAATTCCTAATTCAGCTTTAATTCCCATGTTTTGATTAAATGCTTTTTGAATACCAATTCCAAGAGGAATACATACTGCTACTGGACTGTAAGTTTTTCCAGGATCAAATTCATCACTCTGAACATTAAAATCATCACCTTCAGATCTATTAGCATATCCTTGACCTTCTGTATGGAGCGGTCTAAGTTTATGATAGGTTGTTTTATCAGGATGGGGTATAAATCCATCATTATAATAAACATCAGGATAATTAAAATTATTCCTAGCTCTAGGAACATAGAGGAAGCCACCAACTCCTGCTGATAAGTAAATGCCTAAAGTTGCTAAAATGTTGGGTGCAAGCTTTTGTCCCTTTACATTTTTAAGATTAAATTTGTTTCCTGTAGTTGGTTTTTTAAGATAAAATTCTACAACTGAAGATAATTCTAGTACATCCGTTCTAAAATTTATACTTCTATTGTTTCTGTATTTTTCTGTGGATTCTTTATCGTTTCCACTTAACCTTGAAAAAATTAAATTACCTCTAAAATTGATTCGATTTTTATAATGGTATGCATATGCTGCATTCAGAACAAAGTTAGATGAGTTTAAATCTGTATCGTAAATAGATCTAAATATTGTTCCACCAAATTTCTCACTAAGTTGTTGTTCACTGTATTGAGATCCACCAACATCTGTTTGGCATGAAGATACTCCAAGACCAAAGTTAAGTTCATGTCTTTGCCTTTTGTAGTCATTATTATCGTAAAATCTTCTACTTTGAGAAAATGTAGATCCACAAACTATGCAAAATGATAATAAAACATATATTTTCAAAAACTTCATCCCTGTAAAAATATAGTTTTTTCTATTAAAAAAAAATATTTTAAAAAAGTAAAATCAGAACGATTCTATCATTCTAAGAAAAATTGGAGCAATTATTGAAGATATTAAACCAGATAAACTCCAAAGAAATAAATTATAAGCTGTATCTAGTAAAGTTCTCATAATTTCATTTTATTTAGTGTATATGAAAGTCTTTACGCTAATTTTTACTTTTGGTTACGAAGTGATTTTTTTTTTTGGACTCGAAGCTTGAACTTACTCTATTAAAATTTATGATTTTTTATAAAATTAATATTGATATCATGTATCTAATACAAAATAACCTTTCAATCCGTTAGGATATATTCCTTCTATTAAAATGCTGCTTTTTTTGTTTTCAATTATATTTTTAAAATCATTTATCGTTTTGACAGCTTTCTTGTCTATATGAGTAATGATAAAGCCTTGTTTTATACCAATTTCTTTAAATTTTCCTTTTTTTAAAGAAACCATTTTAATCCCACTATTAATATTATAATATCTTAAAGATTCTTTATTTAATTCCTCAAAAACAGCACCGTATAGACTTGATTCTTTTTCCAATTTATTTTTATCTATTATTTCTGTTGTTCCTTTATTGTTTCTCAGTTTAACTTCAATTATTTTCTTTTCTCCTTTCCTTTGAATTATCACTGTAACAACATCACCTGGCTTGTATTTCCCTATTTGTTCTTGGAGTTCTGGAACTCCGTTAACACCAATATTTTCTACTTTTAAAATTATATCATCAGTTTTTATACCAGCTTCATATGCAGCCCCTTCATCAGACAAACCACTAACTAAGACTCCATTGGTATTGGGTAAATTAAATTCATCCATTACCTGCTGGGTAACCTCTTGGATAATTACCCCAATAAAGGCACGCTGAACAAGACCGTAATTTTTTAAATCGTTTACCACTTTAAGGGTGATATTAGAGGGAATTGCAAATGAATATCCTGTATAAGATCCTGTTTTGGAAGCAATAGCTGTATTAATACCAATTAAAACACCTTCAGGATTAACCAGTGCTCCTCCACTGTTTCCAGGGTTTACCGCAGCATCAGTTTGAATAAATGACTCTAAAGGGAATATACTTTCTTTAGAGTTTCTACTTAAAATATTTATATTCCTTGCTTTTGCGCTTACTATACCTGCAGTTACTGTCGAAGTTAAATTGAATGGATTTCCTACAGCCAATACCCAATCTCCTAATTTTACATTGTCTGAGTTTCCAAATTCTGCAAAAACTAAATTTTTCTGATCTACTTTTAAAAGAGCCAAGTCTGTATTAGGATCAGTACCTAGGCACTCTGCAATTAATTCTCTTCCATCATTTAGCGTTACAGAAATTTTTGAGGCATCTTCAATCACATGGTTGTTGGTAACAATATAACCATCACTTGAAATAATTACTCCAGATCCTGTTGCTATTTGAGTTCTGTCCCCTCTGCTTCCGTTAGGTCCCCAAAAAAAATCAAGCAGTGGGTCCGATTGGTAATTCTGAACATATTCACTTTTAATGTGCACAACAGTGTTTACTGTTTTTTCTGCTGCAAAAGTTAAATCTAAATTATTTATTGAGTTATTGTTATTTGTGAGAGTAAAAGAGGACTCTTTTTCTGCAATTTCTTCAATTTCATTGTCTAGAATTTGTGAAGATGTAAAGGTAGAATCAGGATTTACATATAAAACTGAAAATGTAATAGCACCGATAATAAAACCTAGAGATAGTATAAATAATTTTACTTTCATTTTCTTTTTTTATAAAATTAATTGTCATTTTTTATTTTAATTGCTTGAGAGCTGTTAATTATTGTTAAGCATATTTTTCGTTACTTTAGAACCAAATGCTTGTAAAATTTACTAAATATCAAGGAACAGGAAATGATTTTGTAATCATTGATTTAACAAAGGATGATTTTAAATTTTCCAAGAACCAGATAAAAAAAATATGTGATAGAAAGTATGGGATAGGTTCCGATGGTTTAATATTAATATCAGATTACGATAGGCTTAATTTTGAAATGAAATTTTTTAACCCTGACGGATCTTCTAGCTTTTGTGGAAATGGAAGTAGATGCGCTGTTTTATATTGCTTTCATCAAGGATATATTCAGTCAAATTGTTCTTTTATTACTAATGATGGAATTCATCAAGGTCAAGTATTAGAGGATGAAAATATTAAAATAAGTATAAATAGTCCTGTATTAGTAGATAGATTAGCTAATGGAGATTTTGAAGTTAACACAGGCTCTCCGCACTACGTTCAGATTGCTAATAGTTTGGATAACATAGACTTCAAAAAGCATTGCAAGTTGATTAGAAATAATGATAAATATTTTAAAAATGGGATAAATGTTAATTTGGTTAAAGTAGAAGATAATTTTTTAGATATGAGAACCTACGAAAGAGGAGTTGAAGACGAAACACTCTCCTGTGGTTCTGGAGTAACTGCTACAGCATTAGCCATTGCCTATGCAAATAAAATTGACAATTCTATCTTTGTTAAAACCAGAGGAGGTAAGCTCAAAGTTGAATTTAATAGGATAGAAAATAGCTTTGATAAAGTATTTCTTTCAGGCCCAGCTAAGTTTGTTTTTAGTGGAGATTATGATTTGTAACATCTATTCTTAAAATTCTTAAAATGTCAAAAAACGTTACTTTAAGGAGGCCGAAATTATTGGATTTAGACCAGCTTCTTATATGGGAAAATAATTTAGAAAATTCTCTTTTTTCCGATAACCCCATTTTTTCTACTAAAGAACAGATAAAAGAATTTTTAAGTTCCGATCAAGATCTATTCTTAGATCGTCAATTAAGATTTATGATTGATAATGGTGGTTTATCTGTTGGCTGTGTTGATTTATTTGAATATGATATGGTTAACTCAAGAGCTGGGGTAGGAATTTTTATCGATGAAAAATTTAGAAATAAGGGATTTGCTACCAAAGCATTATCAATTCTTAAATCCATTTGTATAAAGGATTATTTTATTACCAATCTATATGCCAATATTTTGTGTACTAATAAACCTAGTATAAAAATTTTTAAAAGTGCTGGATTTACTAAAAATGGGGTTAAAGAAAATTGGATAAGAACTGAAAAAACTATGTTGGACGTATGGTTTTTTCAGTGTTTTCTGTAGTCTTTAAATTTGCTATTGATATGGTTATTAAAAGAGCTGAAATAAATATTTTATCTTCTTCTTCCTCCACCACTTTTTCCTCTAAAAGAGTTTCTGTCTCTGTTATTTCCTCTATCTCTATTTCTTGATCTATCTCTGCTTCTTGATCTGTCTCTGCCTCTTCCTCTATCCCTTGATCTTGACTTAGATCCTTCCTTAGATGCTATCTCTACTACAAAAGTTTTCCCATCGTATTCTTTGTCCTTTAAGTTGTCTATAATTTCATTTGAAAGTTTCTTATCAACTTCAAAGAAGGAAAATTCATTAAAAAGGTCTAATGCACCAATAGACTTAGAATCTATATTAGTATTAGAACAAATTAACCTTAATAATCCTCCTTTATTTAATCCTTTATTAAGACCTAGATTAATGAAGAACCTTTGGTGGTCATTACTTTTAACTTTTGGACCTTTGTTTCCTCTATCGTTTACAATATCTCTAGAATTTTCGTAATATTTTAAAAGTTGATTAAACTCTATACCAATCATTCTTTTTATAAGTTCCTCTTTTGAATATTCTTCAAAACTATTAATAATTGATGGAATTAGTTCGGAAATTTCATCTTGGTTAATTTTAACACTTTTAATTTTTTCTACATACCCAACTAATTGTTGCTCACAGATTTCTTTTCCAGACGGAAGTTTTCCTTCATCAAATTTTATTTTAATTTTCTTTTCGATTTGAAAAACTTTATTTTGATCTTTGTTAGAAACAATGGCAATAGATACCCCTTTTTTTCCAGCTCTAGCAGTTCTTCCACTTCGGTGAGTGTAACTTTCTACTTCATCTGGTAAATGATAATTTATTACATGGGATATATCGTTAACATCTATTCCCCTAGCAGCGACATCAGTAGCGACCAATATTTGTAAAGTTTTATCTCTAAATTTATCCATTGCTTTATCTCTTTGCATTTGAGACAAATCTCCATGAAGTGGTGCAGCATTATAACCTTCTTTTAAAAGTTTATCAGCAACGTCTTGGGTTGTTCTTCTGGTTCTACAAAATATTAATCCATAAATATTAGGATTGAAATCTAAAATTCTTTTAACTGCTTTGTATCTGTCTCTTTCGGGAACATTGTAATAAACATGGTGAATATTTTTAGCCCCTACATTTTTATTTCCTACGGTAATTTCCATAGGATCGTTCATATAAGATTTAGATATCTTTTCAACATCTCTAGGCATGGTAGCAGAAAAAAGCCAAGTTGATTTTTCATCTGGAGTATGACTTAGTATACCATCAATATCTTCTTTGAACCCCATGTTTAACATCTCATCAGCTTCATCTAAAACAACATAAGAAACATGATTTATTTTAATCATTTTTCTTTTCATCATATCCATTAATCTGCCTGGTGTAGCAACTACAATTTGAGCTCCAGATCTTATTTCTCTAGATTGCTTATCCATACTAGCTCCACCGTAAATGGTGGCAACGGATAGACCTTTAACAAAAGTTGAATAATCTTTGAAATCGTTAGATATTTGGACACAAAGTTCTCTTGTTGGCGCAATAACCAATCCTTGAACAATTTTTTTATTGACGTCAATTTTATGAATCATAGGTAGACCAAAAGCTGCAGTTTTTCCAGTTCCTGTTTGGGCAAGTCCTATTAGATCTCTATTTTCTCTGATTAGCAAAGGAATAGATTCCTGCTGAACTGGTGTAGGAGAAGTAAAGCCAAGAGCTTCAATTCCTTTAAGTATGTTAGGATCGAGTGGTAATTCAGAAAACAGCATTTGATTATTTTTTCGCGAAGGTAAACTAATAAATCAACTAAAAGTAAAAAAAGTTAAACCTATAAGCCGGATTCTGTCTAGGTCCATCATTTATCTAGGCTAATTATCACTAATTAGCTCGAGCGACCTACCCTCCAAGTTGAGCGAGCAACTCTTTAACAAAGTAACCTTGGTTTATTTGGTCTTTCAGCGCATGAGGTTTACCTCGCTAATGGTGTCACCACCATCACGGTGAGCTCTTACCTCACCTTTTCACCATTGCCATCTCTGGCTGTTTCTTTTCTGTGGCACTAGCTGTGTTTTTAAAAAAACCCTTCCCGTTAGGAAGCATGCTGCTCTAAGCTGTCCGGACTTTCCTCTTGCAAAGCAAGCGATGAACCAGTTTAACTTTTTGGTAAATTTATACATCTACATTGAAGAAAACAAAATTTAATAATAAGTTTCACGGATTCTTATAAACTATCTTAAAAGAATCTCAACTGAAATAGCTTTGTGATCAGATAGTTGATTTTGATGGGTTTTAAAATTAAAAGAATCTAAGTCCTTATCGTGCCATATGTAGTCAATTCTCAAAAATGGTACTTTACCAATGTAAGTTCCACCAATTCCAAATCCAGACTTTGTAAAAGAATCTGTAAATAGATTACTTAACTGGTTGTAGGCGTAGGAAATAGGAGTGTCATTCAAATCACTACACAAAATTCTTTTAAAAGGGCTATCTTTTAAGTAAGGAATCAATTCATTAATCTGCTGAGCTCGTTTAGAAAAACCAATTTTAAGTCTATTATATATATCTTGTTTGGGAATTTTTTGATGAGGGTAAAGAGGACTACCTTTACCGCCAATAATTTTATAGTCAGAATTATTAAATCTGATAGATCCTAAGTGGGTGTTGAAAACTCTAATTGTATCACTTTCACAAACTATATCTGACCACATACAGTGATTAGAATGGTCATTTTTAAATGCTAAACTTCCTTTATTGATTATAGGGAATTTGCTGAAAGTAGCTAATCCAAATAAAGAATTCTTATTACTTTCATCTGTAAAGCTTTCATGGTAATGCTTGAAACCTAGCTCTTTTAAAATTATTTCTCGTGTGATAAACTCTTTATTATTATCGTAAAAGTATTCTTGAAAGCAGATAATTTCAGGTTTTTGTTTTTTAATTAACTGAACAATTTTACTTTTCACTTCTTCATTATGGGTCCAATTATATAAGTCAAATAACCGAACATTAAAACTCATAACTTTTATTTTTTCATTATAAGTGATAATTTCTGATACTTTAGGATTAATTTGCAAAAACCTACTGTGATGATACATCCCAAGAATTAACAAAATCAAAGTAGGAAAGAAAAATATATCTCTTTTAAAGAACCAAATAAATAATAAAATTAAGTTGATTGTAACTATTATTGGATAGGCTAATCCAAGAAAAGCAATCCCTGAATTTCTAGTAGGGTCTGATAAGAAAGCTAAATAGCTAAAGAATAACAACAAATTAAAAACTATTGTTATGTAGGCAAATATTTTACCCCTCCAGCTCATATTTTTAACTCCAAAATTAAATATGCTTACTGGCATCGAATAAATAATCTTTTTCTTCCTTTGTCAGACTCTCGTAGCCAGACAATTTAATTTTATCTAATATTTCGTCTACTTTTTCTTGTCTTGACTTAGAATTTGGGACTGATGATTTTTTTTCTTCTTTTTTCTTTTTGTAAACAATTTTAATTTTTCTTTTTTTAGTTAATCCACTCATTTTAGTTAAAAAATTATCAAACCAAGTACTTACATCTTTCCCTTTTTTAAAATTAGAAACGTAAAAGTATCCCCAAAATGCTCCACCAAGATGTGCAAAATGAGCAATTCCATCTGAATTGGAAAGACCAACAATATCAAAAGCTACCCAAACCATAGCTAGATACTTCATTTTAATTTTAATTATACCAAACAACATTACTTCATAGTTTGGTGTATAGGTAGCTAAGCCTACGAAAACAGCCATTACCGCTGCTGAGGCGCCCAACATAGGAATGTCCCCCATGTCTCTAAATAGTGGAAATAAGTTATGGGTTATTAAATACAGTATTGCACCACAAAAACCTCCTATTATATAAGTGCTAAGTGCAGACTTTTTCCCCATAAGATCTTCATACATTCTAGCGGTAAAAAAATAGATGAGCATGTTATTGAAAATATGCCAAAATGAACCATGAAGAAACATGTAAGTTAAAATTGTCCATGGTCTTTTTAGAAAAATAAGTGGAGATGAATTAAAGCTGAAATAGTCGTCTATAGAACTTATGCCTTCTGGATTCCATTTCATTAGAGCAAAAATATTCCCTAAGATTAAAAATAGAGCATATACCAAAACATTGATGTAAATTATTTTGATAGAAACACCTCCAGATTTAAACTGATATTTTAATTGATTTAATATAGACATTAGAAAAAACTAGTTCTATTTTTCCTCCAATATAAGACAATAATAATTCCAACTAACGCTCCGCCTAAATGCGCAAAGTGAGCTACATTATCACTTGGATTGTTTGATATGCCTAGATAAAGCTCTAAAGCAGCATATCCAATTACAAAATATTTTGCTTTTATCGGAATTGGTGGAAAAAGTAGCATTAATTCTGTGTTTGGAAATAAATATCCAAAAGCAGCTAAAAGTCCGAATACAGCTCCGGAAGCACCCAGCATAGGGGAATTATGAAGAATATTTAACTGAGCCAATACAGGATCTTTAAAATTCATACCCTTTTGAAAGGCTTCATAAGCACTTTCTCTAAAAAGCTCTAAGTCTTCTGGAGATAAAGCAATTTCAATATTATGAATTCTAAAATAAGTAACACTTAGATGAAGTATGGCGGCACCTAATGCGCAACTTATGTAATAAATTAAAAACTTTTGAGGTCCCCATATTTTTTCTAGTTGGGTGCCAAAAATAACTAGGGCAAACATATTAAAGAAAATATGACCTATAGAATATGGACTGTGCATGAAAAAATGAGTTGCTAATTGCCATGGTCTAAATTGTTCAGATGTAATTGGGTATAGCTCTAAGTTTTGAGTGAAAGATGGAATAGACCATTGAGCAATGTAAAAAACTATATTAATTAGTAAAAGGTTCTTTACAACAGGACTTATATTTTTAATTAAATTATTGAACATCAACTAAATTTCTTGATAATTTCTTCTTGATTAATTTCTTTAACTATAGGCAGTCCTTTGCTATTTTGCAAGGGAGATTCGCATGAAAAAAGACAATCTGTTAAATGCGCCATTTCTAAACTATTCATTGCGATAAGTCTACTGTGTGCATAATTTTTGGATAGATTCCAAGCAATTTTATCATGGGGATTTTCAAACTTACCATTGCTATTTTTAATATTTTCCAAACAATCTTCAATAAACTTTTTACCGTTTATATTACCGGATTTGTTAGGAAAACTATTTATGACAATACAGTTTTTGCCAAATTGATCTATTTCAACTCCTAATCTCTCTAATTCTTCTTTAATTTCCATACACAATACAAAATCACTAGGATTTAATTCCACTTCTATTGGAAGAAGTAACTTTTGAGATAATACCTCGCCATTGTCATACATTTGTTTAAGTTCTTCAAATTTTATTTGTTGATGAGCTCTAAAAATATCAATAATTAATAAACCATTTTTTTTAGCTGCCACAATGTAGCGCTTGTTAAATTGTAAAAATAGGTTAGAACTTGGTAGTTCATTATTTTGTTCTTTAAAATTTTCAGGAATTTCAAATTCTTTTTGAAAATTATCTTTGAGTAAATCTATATTCCCACTTATTTGAGACTTATTTTCTTTATTAAATGGGTTGTAATTAGTATTTACATTAATTGAAGGTATTTTAATAGATTCTCCAGGTTTTAATGGCGGAATATCAAAAGAAGTTTCTGGATTAAAATCTATTGAAGGAGCAATGTTATTTCTACTTAAAGAACTTCTTACACTTGACTTAACTAATTCGTAAACTGCTCTTTCGTCTTCAAATTTTATTTCGGTTTTACTGGGATGGATATTTACATCAATAGTGTCTAACGGAACTGTGAGATAAATAAAGTAAGATGGAAAAGAATCACTACCAATTAAATCTTTAAATACAACCTTAACCGCATGATTAATAGAATTATTTCTTATAAATCTATTGTTTATAAACAAAAATTGTTCGCCTCTTGTTCTTTTTGAAAACTCTGGTTTTAGAACAAATCCACTTATTTTGGTAATACTAGTTTCTTCATTTACAGGTACTAACCTTTCATTGTATTTTTTTCCAAAAATAGAAACTATTCTTTGTCTTGTATTGGTAATTGGCAAATCAAAAATAACATTGTTATTGTGGTGCATAGTGAAGTGAACCTCAGGGTGGGTAAGAGCTACCCTGTGAAATTCATCAATAATATGTTTGGTTTCCACTCCTTTTGATTTTAAAAAATTTCTTCTTGCAGGAACATTGTAAAATAAATTCTTCATAGAGATGCTTGTTCCATTTGAAAATGCACATGGTTCGGATGAAATTATTTGGGAACCTTCAATTTTAACTTGGTGTCCAATATCACTTTCTAATTTTTTGGTTTTAAGCTCTACTTGGGAAACAGCTGCAATACTTGATAAAGCTTCTCCTCTAAAGCCTTTGGAAGAAATAGAAAATAAATCTTCGGTATTTTTTATTTTAGAAGTAGCATGCTTTTTAAAGCAAATTTCAGCATCTTCTTTGGACATACCCATTCCATTGTCAATTACTTGAACTAAACTAGCCCCAGCGTCTTTAACAATTAATTGAATTTTTGTACTCTGAGCATCAATTGCGTTCTCTAGAAGTTCTTTAACTGCAGAAGCAGGTCTTTGAATTACCTCTCCTGCGGCAATTTGGTTAGCAACATGTTCTGAAAGTAGCTCTATCATTTTATTTGGAGGAAGCATTGGTTAGAATTTCCAAAACATCTTCTATTTGCCCATATATAAATACAAAACCAGATATTAAAATGGTAAAAATTATAATGAGCCTAATGGTTTCCCAATTTTGATTCCATTTCTTATACTCATTTTTATTAGCAAATGATCTTTTTATTCTTTGAGAATAATTATCAGCTTCTTGCATTTTCTTCGTCTTTTCAACCCTCTCTTTCCTCTCGTCATAATACCTAGCAGGAAAGTCAAAAATTTTGTGCTGTGGTAGTTTGAAAAATCTTGACTTTAAAAATGGCTTTTGGCTCATTTTGTAAATTTATATAAATAATACAATTACTCGAAAATCGTGTAGAATTCTCTTGTTAATTTTTTATAATCGTCAGAATAATTGTGTCTGCCAGCCATTTCAATAACCAAAGATTCATTAATGGTTTGTTTATTTTTAATCTTAGAAAGTTCTAATAAAATTCTATGTGGAACTTTATTAGGTTTGGGATATACATCACATTCTCTTACGGAACTTAAGCCATATTTTTTTGCAAATTGTATAGCTTCTTTTTTTTGATCAAATGGAAGAATTATGTTTAAAGATCCTTCTTTGGACAGATGCTGTTTACTAAACTTTAAAATATCTTCTAATTTTAAATTATTTTGATGCCTTGCTTTTGATCTTTCTGAATGGGATGGTTCTAGACTTTTCTTAAAATATGGAGGATTGCTAACAATCAAATCATAATTAGAATTTGGAATGAAATCTTTTAAATCTTGATGAAATAATTTTATTCTGTTGCTCCAATTGCAGTTTTCAATATTAATTTTAGCATCTATTATAGCACTGGGCGAAAGCTCAATACTATCCAACTCTAAATTTAAATTTCTTTGGCACAACATTATTGAAATAATACCTGTCCCAGAACCAATATCTAGTGCTCTGAATTTTTTAGAAACATCTACCCATGCACCAATTAAAATTCCATCTGTACCAATTTTCATGGCTGCATTGTTTTGATGAATGGAAAATTTTTTGAAATTAAATGGTTTGTAAATACGTTTACTCACCTGTGTATAGTTCTATTAAACCATCTGGAATATCCAGTTTTATTTGTTTTTTAGAGTGATCTAAAACCAAAATAGTTTTCTCATTATATGGAAGTAGTATTTCTGTTTTATTAATGTAAAGCTGAATGAGATTATTACTCTTTATTTTTATTACTGCGCTAACCTTGCCTAGATTCTCATCTTTTTGGCTAAATAAATCGTATCCAGCAATATTATTTTTGTCAAATTTTTCTTCCCCAAAATCAATGTCTTTAGGAATTACAAATACAGATTTATTTTTTAATTCTTCAGCTTTATTTTTATCTACATTTAGAAGAGTTAAAATCAATTTGTTTTTATTTAATGGTTGAATTTCTTGAATTTTAAAAGGTGTGATTAATCCAGAAACATTTAACCAAATTGTTATATTTTTTGTAAGAATGGAAGGGTTTTCTTTTATAAAGGAAATAACCAATTTACCGCTGTATCCATGAAGCCTTGAAAAATGTCCTATTTCCTTTAAATTATCTTGCATAAAAAAAGCCATGTTCAAACATGGCTTAAAATTATAAAATCATTTAAGAAGTTTAATTTATTCTTCTTTTTTTCCTTCTTC